>CAYXJS010000041.1:0-18651 GCA_964465045.1 uncultured Bacteroidales bacterium
ACAGCTATGTGCTGGATATGCGAACCCTTTATAATGAAACCGATGGCGAGGAAGGCGCCTTTGTGGTAGCCACAAACGCTTCTTTTGGCGTTGACCAGGGCGATCCGGACGATTATCCGCTATGGGGCGCTATCTATGATTCACTTGGGCAGCAAGGCGTGCTCAGCGCCGCAGCCACAGCCAATGCCAGTTGGGATATTGATGAGGTGGGAGATGTTCCCACTGCTTTTGAAAGCCCTTATCTGGTATCGGTAACCAACACCAATGACCAGGACGAAATAGCCTTTGCCGGTTACGGTTTAAATACGATTGACCTAGGTGCTCCGGGCAGTTCTATATATTCTACCACGCCAAACGATAATTATGGTTATAAAACCGGAACGTCTATGGCTACACCGCATGTTACAGGAGCGCTTGCTTTTCTGTTTTCTGCCGCCGACAGCGCTATGATGGAAGCTTATAAAACGGCGCCCGATTCTATTGCGCTGATGATTAAAGACTACATGATGTTTAATGTGGATTCGCTTCCCTCATTGGAAGGGATTACAGTTAGCGGGGGACGCCTTAATATCAATAATGCGGTGATGGCTATGGATACGATTCCTTTGGGACCCGAATTGCTGGTGAACCACGATTCTTTAGAAATGCTCATCATGCCGGATCAAAGTGATACGATGAGTTTGGTAGTTTCGAATGCCGGAGGAGGAACGGTTAACTATTCTACAAGTGTCTCCGATACGATCTCATGGATTGAAATTGATAACGAACCTGGAACACTCTATGAAAGTCAGAGTGATTCATTGCAACTGATTATCAATACTGAAGACCTTGAAAACGGAGACCATTACGGTGAAATAGTTGTTATGAGCCAGCAGGATACGGCTACGGTTGTTGTAGAAATTACCGTAGGGCTTGATACCGGAGAAGAATCATTTGTTCAGGATCAGGAAACCACCATGAATGCCGGGCCCAACCCCTTCAGCCGGGAAGTGCGTTTTAATCTGTTTGTGCCACGACAAATGCAAACCTCGCTCGGGGTGTTTGATCTCTCCGGAAAACAGGTTGCTGCTTTATTAGACCGGGATATCCGTGGTACGCACACCGTAACATGGAATGGCGCAAGCGATGAGGGAAAAGTACTGCCCGATGGCGTTTATATTGTGCGGCTGGCTAATGACAGCAATATATTAACGAAAAAAATTGTGCTTCAACGATAGCATTTTTTCTTGCTAAGAAAAGAGAACCGGAGAATTTGCCAAAAGGTGAATCTCCGGTTTTTTGTACTTTTGCAGGATGTTTCAACAAATATGGGTGCAATAATGAAAGCAATCAACCCCAATGTAAATGGCGATTGGCTGGTGGTAGTCAATCCTAATGCAGGGCGCAGAAAGGGAGAAAAAGATTGGTCTGACATAGCAGAAATACTGGAAGAAGCCAATATTTCTTTCGTGTCTGTCTTTACTCAGCGCAAATATCAGGCTATACAACTTACCAAAAAGTACATTGAAAAGGCGTATAAAAAAATTATTGTAGTGGGTGGCGATGGCACGCTCAGCGAAGTAATTAACGGCGTTTTTGAGCAGAAGAAATACGACCCGTCTGAAATTGCTGTAGCTATGATCCCAGTAGGAACAGGAAACGACTGGTGCAGAATGTATCATATTCCGGGCGATTATGCTAAAGCAATAGACATTATTGCTTCCGGGAGAACTATCCAGCAAGATGCCGCTGCGGTAGAGTATTATAACGACGCTATGCCACGGAAACGCTACCTGGTTAATATGGCCGGCATAGGATATGACGGACTCGTAGCAAAGAAAACCAATGCACAGAAAGAAAAAGGCCAAAGCAATCCGCTTTCCTACATCTATAATTTGGTTGTGAGTTTGTTTGGATGGCGCTCACAGGAAGCAACAATTACCGTAGATGATAAAGAAATTATAGCTAATGTATTCAGCCTCAGCGCCGGCATTAACTGCTACAATGGAAATGGTATGAAGCAGTTGCCTTTTGCCTCTCCGGTAGACGGGCTTCTTGACCTGACTATAATTCGCCATGTAGGAAAAATGGTAGTGTTGAGATCAGTAAGAAAATTGTTTGATGGCTCCTTTGTAAATCTTCCGGAAGTGTCTACCCATCGCGGCAAACGCATTACTATCCATGCCAAAGACAATAGGAATCTGGTTTTGGAAGTGGATGGAGAAAGCCTGGGAAATACGCCCGTAACAATCGAAATTCTTCCTTCTGCAGTTACGTTGATCGTACCCGAAGAGCAGGCTATGCAATACAGCAAGGAACAAGAACAGCAGTCGAAGGCCTCTGTTTAGTTTGCCTCTGCCTCTTTCCAGTCGCCATGCAACTTAATTAGGTTGATCAGGGACTCCAGGGCGTCATTTTCAGGAATGCCTCTCTGAACTTGCGTTTTGCCTTTATACAAAGCCACTTTTCCTTTTCCCATACCCACATATCCGTAATCTGCATCGGCCATTTCGCCGGGCCCGTTTACGATGCAACCCATAACCGCAATTTTGAGCCCTTTCAGGTGAGCGGTTTTACGTTTTACTTCCTGAAGTGTTTTTTCGATGTTGAATTGGGTTCTGCCACAGGATGGGCAGGAAATAAACTGAGTTTGGGAAATACGGCTTCCGGAGGCCTGTAAAACAGCAAAAGCAATTTCACCAACAGTATCATTCCGAAGGAAAGCATTTTCAAGCCATATGCCATCGATTTTGTTGTAATACAAGAACAAGCTTAATTCAACAGCAACTTCAACTGCGTATCGATCCCGAAGGCTTTCTTCTGATTTCATTCTCAAAATCAGGGGCGTACGCGGGTTTTGATTTCGGATTTTTTCAGTCAAAGTCCATTTTTCATTCAATGTATTTCCCGAAATAACAACAATTCCTGCCTGCTCCGGAGGTGATAACGCCGGGGTTTCATTTGGCATGATATAAGCAGGCTGCAAAGCATTCACCTCATCTTCATAAAAGTCGGCATCAAACAACCCTTTTTTTTCGGGTCGCTTGCCGGATAATATGACAAAAGGAGCATTTTTTCCGTTAAGGGTAAATTTTTTTTCAGGAAGAATATTTTCAGGTCTGCTCAGGTTTTCCGTGAAGGCCTTATGCCGCGATGCTGCACTGGCGATCCATTTTGCGGCCGGCAGCTCTTTCTCAGGCGCTTCTGTAAGCGATACCCGGATGGTGTCGCCTATGCCATGCAATAAAACACCACCGATTCCTATGGCAGACTTGATGCGCCCTTCAATCCCGTCGCCGGCTTCTGTCACACCCACGTGGACAGGGAAATACATATCCTCCTGCTGCATCTTGTCCACGGTTAGGAGGGTAGCCTGCGTCATAACCCGAATATTCGACGATTTCATGGAGACCACAATGTCATGGAAATCCAAATTGCGGCATATTCGCAAAAACTCCATTGCCGATTCGGCCATGCCTTCAGGCGTATCTCCATAGCGGCTCATGATGCGCTGTGAAAGTGAGCCGTGGTTGCTACCGATGCGCAGCACCGTTTTATGGTCTTTGCATGTTTCTATGAGCGGTTTAAGGCGGGATTGAATGCGGGTGAGCTCAGCTTCATATTCTGCATCTGTAAAATGAACTTTATCAGACTTGTACCGGTCGGTATAGTTACCCGGATTAATACGAACTTTAGATACGTGGCGGGCAGCTTCCAGCGCGGCGCTGGGGATGTAATGGATGTCTGCAATCAGCGGGATATTATATCCTTTTTTGGTAAGGCTTTCTTTGATAACGGCCAGATTCCGGGCCTCTTTCATGTCCTGCGCGGTGAGCCTGACCAAATCAGCTCCCGCATCGGCAATGCGCATAACCTGGGCTGTGCTGGCTGCTATGTTGTTGGTAGAGGTATTGGTCATCGACTGTAACCTTACCGGATTCATCCCGCCAAGGGAAATATTACCGATCTGCAATTCCCTGCTGTTGTATCTCATGTGTGATCCTGATTAACTAAATTCATCCCGAAAACGTTTTGAAACTGGGTTTTCACTTTTTCTGAAACTTCTTCTAATGGAAGCGTTTTGCCCAGCTCTTGTTGCAGCGAGGTTACTCCTTTGTCAGTGAAACCACAAGGGTTAATGTAGCTGAAATAATCCAGGTTTGTGTTGATATTAAAGGCAAAGCCGTGCATGGTAACAAAACGGCTGGTTTTTACTCCGATAGCACATATTTTGCGTGCCGTGGCGGGATGGTTTGCATCCAGCCACACCCCGATAGCATTTTTCAGTCGCGAGGCTTTCAGCCCGTATTCATGCAGGGTGCGGATGGTCACTTCCTCGAGGTGATAGATGTAGGACTTAATGCCCATTCCGAATTCTTCCAGGTCAATAACAGGATAGCCGACCAGTTGCCCCGGGCCGTGGTACGTAATATCGCCACCCCGGTTGATGTGAAAGTAATCGATTTGCTTTTCTTTTCTGAAAGCCTCTGAAATGAGCAGGTTTTCTGTTGACCCACTTTTTCCGAGCGTGTAAACATGGGGATGCTCACAAAAAAGCAGGTATTGTTGCTTAGTGGCAGTTTTTTCTGTTTTTGCATCCTGAATATCCTGAAATAGGGTTTCCTGGTAATCCCAGGCTTTTTTAAAGGCGATGTTTCCCAAATCCTGAAATATCACTGTTTTGTTACTCATGAGTTTTGATATGTTTTTCGGCGTGATAAGAGGAGCGCACTAATGGGGCGCTCTCAACTACATCAAATCCTTTTTCCAGGCCGGTTTTTTTGAATTTCTCAAACTGTTGAGGAGTAATATATTCATGTACAGGCCAGTTTTCGAGTCGCGGCTGTAAATACTGCCCGATAGTCATAATGCGGCAGCCTGTCTCCAGCAGCTCATCCATTGTAGTATAAACTTCCTCTTCAGTTTCTCCCAAACCCACCATAATCCCTGATTTTGCACGGACACGATTGCTCTGTGCAATAATTTCGAGGGTTTTCAGGCTTAAATCATATTTTGCCTTGCTTCTGACAACCGGCGTTAGGCGCCTCACAGTTTCCAGGTTGTGTGAGATAATTTCAGGCTCTGCAGCAATGATTTTTTGAATATGCTCAGCATTAGCTTTCAAATCAGGTATTAAAGCCTCAATTGTTGTTTTCGGATTCCTTTTTTTGATTTCCCGGATAGTGGCAGCCCAAAATTTCGCACCCCCATCCTCCAAATCATCACGATCCACACTTGTGATTACACAATGTTTCAGCTTCATCAGGCGGATAGTTTCAGCCAGTCGTTCCGGTTCATTCCAGTCGGGAGGAAACGGTTTGCCGGTTTTGGTAGCACAAAACTTGCATGAGCGGGTGCATATTTCGCCCAGAATCATGAAGGTGGCCGTGCCATTTCCCCAGCACTCGGCTATATTCGGGCATTTGCCGCTGGTGCAAATGGTGTGTAGCTTATTTTGCTCTACTACCTCGCGCACGTCCATATATTCTTTCCCACCGGGCAACCTGGTTTTCAGCCAGGCGGGTTTCCTTTTGCGGTCATTCATCAACAGATTCTTTATGTATTGCAAAGGTAAGGCATCTTTAAAGAATTTTGTGTTAGTTTTGAGCCATTAAACTTGAAATGCTTTTGTATGATGATGCGCGTGTTACTTTTCTTTTTGATGTTTACAGCAACAACGGCCATTGCCCAATATCCGGCACAAAAAGTCCTTGTAGAAGCCGGAACAGGTGTTTGGTGTGCTTCCTGCCCCACAGCGGTGCAAATGATCGATATGCTGATTGAGGATGGAGCAGATGTAGCGGTGGTTAAATATCACAGCGGTGAAGGGCATAAAGAACCCTTTGAAACAAAATCCGGCCTGGAACGCATTGATTATTATGATGTGACTTTTTATCCTTCCTTGTTTGTGGATGGGGTTCGTTTAGAACCGTGGAATGGTTACCAGGAAATGGCTGCACTCTATGAGGATGCTGTTGCAGGAGAAAGGGAATTTAACCTGGAGCTCACGGGAGAGTGGCTGAGTGATGACCGTATTTTTTTAAAAGCGGCAACAGAAAGAGCAGAAGGGTCTGAATATGATGATGTCAGGCTGTATGTTGCGGTAACGGAATCCGCTATCCCCTACGAATGGCAGGGTGAAACACAGGTCGACTTTGCGCAGCGTTTCCTGTGGCCCGATGGAGAAGGGTTAGATATTGACTTCGATGGAGAAACCCAGGCTAATCATCATTTTGAAGCAGAAATAGAGCAAGACTGGAATCAAAATAACCTGGCGTTTGTGGCGTTTCTTCAGGATTACGAAAGCAAGCAGATTTTACAGGCAACACGTTTTACAGCCCAGCAGGTTGGCATTGAAGAACAATCCGCGAAACGCGTAAACGTATATCCTAATCCGGCAACTGATTTTGTATACATTGAAGGGCACAAGCCATTTTCGGAAGTGAAGCTGTATACCATTCATGGTCATTTGGTTTATGCTGCTGAAAATCCAACGCAAAAGATCGATATCAGATCGTTTTCTTCCGGCTTGTATTTCCTGCAGGCAAAAACCGGAAATCAACACATCATTAAAAAAATTCGTATTCGTTAAAAAAACATTTCGTTTTCAGAGGATTCCGGTAAATACAATCTTTTTATCTTTGCACCTTATTTTAAAACAAGGAAATCCATTGATTATGAGTATGGAATTGAGTGAACAGGAACGCATACGAAGGCACTCGCTGGAAGAGCTTCAGAAGTTAGGTATAAATCCGTACCCTGCTGAAGGTTATGAAACCAACATCACAACCCGGGAGATTCATGAACAATTTCCAGAAGATGAAAGCAAGTTTCAAAATGTATCGGTTGCAGGTCGCATCATGACGCGCCGCATTATGGGCGCCGCATCCTTTGCCGAAATACAAGACCATGAGGGAAGAATCCAGGTTTATTTCCGGCGTGATGATGTTTGTCCCGGAGAGGATAAAACCATGTACAATACGGTTTATAAAAAGCTTCTTGATATCGGGGACATAATCGGGGTTAACGGGTATGTTTTTCGCACCAAAATGGGCGAAATAACCATCCATGTTACAGGTTTTAAGCTTCTGAGCAAAGCACTCAAACCTTTGCCTGTGGTCAAAGAAAAGGACGGAAAAGTATATGATGCTTTTAGCGATGATGAGCAGCGTTATCGTCAGCGGTATCTTGATCTGATTGTGAACCGCGAGAGCCGTGAAACTTTTGTGCGTCGTACGGAAATTATCAATTCTATGCGGTCTTTCTTCAATGAACAAGGCTATCTGGAAGTGGAGACACCTATCCTGCAACCCATACCGGGCGGAGCGGCTGCGCGTCCTTTTATGACACATCACAATGCTTTGAATATCCCATTGTACTTGCGTATTGCTAATGAGTTGTATTTGAAGCGGCTCATTGTTGGAGGATATGAGGGCGTGTATGAATTTGCCAGGGATTTCCGTAATGAAGGTATGGACCGTACACACAATCCGGAATTTACAGTGATGGAGATATATGTGGCGTATAAAGATTATGAGTGGATGATGAACTTCACGGAAGAAATGCTGGAACGTACCGTAAAACAAACAAAGAATAGCACAAAATTGAAGGTAGGGGATAAGACCATTGATTTTAAGCGTCCTTACAAGCGTATACCTATGCTGGAGGCTATCAGGGAAACTACGGGTACGGATGTGAGCGGCATGGACGAAAAGGAATTGAGTGGTTTTTGTCGTAGTATAGGCGTTGAAACCGATGAGAGCATGGGTAAAGGCAAACTTATCGATGAGATTTTTGGAGAGAAGGTAGAGCCTAAACTGATACAACCTACTTTTATCACGGATTATCCTGTGGAGATGTCTCCGCTTTGTAAGAAACATCGCGATAATCCTGAATTAACCGAAAGATTTGAGCTTATCGTAAACGGCAAGGAATTGGCCAATGCATACACGGAGCTGAACGATCCGATTGATCAGCGTGCACGTTTTGAGGAGCAGTTGAAGCTGTCTGAAAAAGGCGACGATGAGGCCATGTATATTGATCATGATTTTTTGAATGCCCTGGAATATGGTATGCCACCAACAGCGGGAATGGGTATCGGTATAGATCGGCTGGTGATGCTGCTTACCAATAAGGCCTCTATACAGGAAGTGTTGTTTTTCCCTCAGA
This sequence comes from uncultured Bacteroidales bacterium, assembly GCA_964465045.1. Classification (GTDB taxonomy): domain Bacteria; phylum Bacteroidota; class Bacteroidia; order Bacteroidales; family JAIPAH01; genus JAIPAH01. The sequence goes on from CAYXJS010000041.1 coordinate 8,149, forward strand.
TGCGTCCAAAGCAACCGGAAAAGCAAATCACAGCGAAAGATTTTGAAGAAATCGGCGTTCCTGCTGAATGGGCAGAACACATGATGGCCGCCGGATTTAAAAGTCCGGATGCATTTAAAGAAGCCAAGCCTACACAAGTTCACCAGGCCTTGAACGGATACCGGAAAAAAAATAAATTATCGCTGCCGGCCTTGCAACTCGAAGAGGTAAAGCAGTGGTATCAATCAAAATCTTAAAGAACATTAAATTACTAACAGGTAACATTCTGGCAAAGTATTTGTTATAATCAAGCATAGGTTGCGCCGCTTTATATTTTTTATATTTTTGCGGGCATACCAGAAACACATGTTAAAATAAAAAAAAAATTAATCATGAAACTATCATTTCAAAAAGTATTACTTACGCTGGTATTGGCTGCCGGTTTTGTTTTTGCTCCTTTTGCACAGTCGGTTGATGAAGCCGGTGAGGCACTCAATAAAGCAATTGAGTTAAAGAAAGCAGAGAAATTTGAGGATGCAGCCATTGCATTTGAGCAGGCACACGAAATTGCCGATTTGGCAGGGCCTGAAGCCGCTGATATTAAGTCAAATGCACAAAAGCAAATTCCGTTAATGTATTTCAAATCTGCGGTAGAATCGTACAAGGCAAAGGATTATTTAGATGCAGCCGATAAATTTAAAATCGCCTCTGAAATGGCCGGAAAATATGATAATCCCAGCCTGGAACAGAAAGCCGGAAAAAATGTCCCTGCACTTTACAATTCTATTGCCAACTCTTACCGGAAAAAGAAAGAATTTGATCAATCATTGAATCATTTTGATAAGGCTATCGAATTCAAAGACGATTATGCAAAAGCTTATCTGGGTAAATTATTGGTTTACCGTGATCAGGGTAATACCAAAGACATGATTGCCATGGCAGATAAAATTAACGAACTGGATAACGATCCAAAATCACAAAACAGTGCGAATAATTCGGTTCAGACATATTATTTGAAAGAAGCGAAAAATGCGCTGGACGGCAAACGCAGTGCTGAAGCGCTCGATTACATGAAGTCTTATATGGAATATGGCGAACCTGACGCACAAGGATATTATGTGACAGCGCTGGCATACAATGCAAATAAAAAACATGCTGACGCACAAGAGGCTGCAAGCAATGGCCTTGAGGAATCTCCGGGTAAAGACCTGAAAGCCAACTTATATTTTGAATTAGGTAACGCTTACAAGGGTCAGAACAAAAAATCGGATGCATGTTCAGCCTATGCAAATGCGCTTGGAGGCCCTAATGGCGAAGCCGCTAAATATCAGATGGAAGAAGCTTTAGAATGTGACTAAACATCTGTAATACAAGAAAACAGACAGAAAAGGAATGTAAGTTCATATACATTCCTTTTTTTTATATATTTTTGCAATGTGGAAACGGGGGCAGAGGTAACTTTTTTAAAGATTGGCAATAGAAATTATACTTACGGCAGGGTTATTGTACCTGGTATTTACGTTTATCTTATTTCAGATATCCAAAAAGTACCAAATCAAATCTATTTATGTATTATTCATTTCTTTATTGCTAACCCCATTGGGCGGATTGCTGGCTATTTTGATTAGTGGTAAAGGCCGGCTGGTGACAATAGAGCGATATTATTGCAAACGCTGTGGATTGGAGCATACCGAAGATCATGAACATTGTCCGCACTGTAAAAAGGAAGGCCATGAAGTGCCTCTGAAAAAAGTAAAATTCAAAAGTTTGTAAGGCCTTTTTTTGAGAAGTTTGCAAGTGCACCTACACAATTTATGGGCTTTGCTTTGAAGGACTTGTTACCAGCCTCTATGCTCAGACAAATAAATTCTGCAATACCGGTAACGTTTTCATTTCATCCATACCGGGATTATGCAACCGGAAATATTCAATCATTTTTACAAGCAATTTACCCCTGACTTTTTTGGAGCGCAGCATTTCAACGGAATCGCTGGAAACGGGATTTATGAGTTCTGCAAAAGCCCTGGCCTCGTCTTTATCGAGATAATGCGGATGTCCGGGAACGTGTTTGTAAAACATACCTTCAGCCATATCAAAGTAAGGGGTGGCTTCGCTGAAATTTCCCAGTGGAAAAAAACCAAGCAAGCGTGAATATTCAGCCATAAAGTGAAGGTGGAAAGTGGCAATATTGTTACTGGTTTCATCTAGCTGATTAATTTGATTATAGAAAAATGCAAAAAGTTCCGGCGCCTGTTCTTCCCCGCTCAGGGTTTTCATGATAAGTTCGTTGATAAACAATGCAAGGGTGCTTTTGTGTATCCGGTAAGGAATAGACTGGAAAGGCTTGTGGAGCTTGTATTCTTTTACTTTCTGTAAATTCGCCGATGGCCTGTGATAGACCTCCATATCCAGCAAAGCCAAATGCTGGAGAATGTTTGCATGATTTTGCCTTTTTTTACTTTTGGCTCCTTTCAGCAAATAAGATTGCAATCCGAATGCTTCGGTGTATACTTTAATAATCAAACTGCTTTCAGAGTAGTTGATCTTATGAAGGAAAATACCCCGGGTAGAGTGAAGCATGATTATCTGATCATCAATATTTTTGAAACTATTGTTTCTGTACCGTCGTCATTGGAAACAAAAACCATATAATACCCGGTTTGTACTTTTTGGCCGTCAAAATTTCTTCCGTTCCACTGCGCGTTTCCTCCTTCGGCAAACGTTTCATAAACGAGGTTGCCATTGATATCAGTAATTTTAACGTTGGCATCCTGAACCAGATTCCTGATGGCTATGGGGCCGCTGTACTGGCTGGTTACCGGGTTCGGATAGATAAAAATATCTTTATTATTTTCCCTTCCGGGGGTAGCGCTACCTTTGTATGAGATGATGCCATTGGGCGTGCCAATGAATACCATACCGGTTTCGCTAATGGCAATTGAAGTAATGTGATCAGAGAAAAGCGGACTATTGCTTTTTGTAAAGTGTTTGATTTGGTCTGTTCCGTCTGCGGACATTAAAAACAGGCCTCCTCTTTCAGTTCCAAACCATTTCCGGTTAGCGCCATCTATAGCAATGGCAGTTACAGCCTCAGAGCTGAGCAGGTATTCTACATATCCATCTATTTCTACTTTTGGCTTGACGGCATCAAAACTGTTTCCTGTAAAAACATCTTCCGGATTATAGATTACCCCCACACCTTCATCAGTGCCAATCCAAACACTTCCATCAAGATCTTTGGCAATGGAATAAACGGTATTTTCTCCAGGAATAGCGCCATTTCCGGCAGAGGAAGTTAAAACCTTGGCATAATCATCACTTTGGTCTTCAAGTGTTTCATTATGATTAAACACCAAAACGCGGTGGTTTCGCATTACGATCCATTTTTGATCATAATCATCAATAATGATATTATTGTATTGTTCACCGCTGGTAGCTGAACCCAGTCCATAGCTCATCCATTCTCCGTTGGGTTTTTTCATTGATAAAACTTCATCGGCGCCATTGTTTACAACCCAAAGGTTTTGATCGTCATCAAAGGCTAACCCACTAATCTGAATCATTTTGGGGCCGGCCACATTACCCTGTAAACTGCTGTTTGTTTTGTCATAAATATTAGTTAATTCACCATCGGTAAGTTCTATCAGGCCTTTATTCCAGCTTCCGGCATAAACCCGGTTTTCATTTCCCGGATCAATGGCAATTGATACAATATCAGGGATAGTGTCTAGTGCATCAATGTCTTTGTCATTGTAGGTAACCCATTCTTCATTGGCATAATGCGAGAGGCCGTCGCCCAAAAAGCTTCCGCTCCAGTCGCTCTGGAAACCTCCTGAAGCTACCCAAACCTCTCCATCACGGGTGGCCATATCGAAGCTGGAAATATGCTCCGGACCGGAAGGTTGAATGAAATAGCTATCCATATTTCCGCTGGTTTTCACCAATCCTTCTTTGTTATCAGCTACCCAAAATACGCTATCGCTGTCCAGCCAAACATCATTTGGAGCAGGATTGATATTTTCATCGTAAGTGTATATTTTGTTTACATAATTGAGATCTTTATCATAAATAAACAGGGCAAACATGTGGTTGATGTATAGGTGATCGCCAAAAATGCGGAAACTGCTTACATCAGTCCTGTTTTCAGTTTCAAGTTTTTGCCAGGTATGGTCTTGCGAAGGTTTATAATAAAGGGTATCGCGGCCGTATTGACTGGCATGTTTGTTTGCCACGATGTAATCGCCATGCGAAATTAAGGCGTTAATTGTTTCGTTTTCAACAGGCAGTTGCTCATCTTTTTCCCAGGATATAAAGTGGGCCAGGTTAGGGCTGTCGGCATCAGCGCTAAAAACACCCAGTTCGGTAGCAGCATAAAAGCGATTATCCGCTTCATGGTAAGCAAAGTCATAGACATTTAAATAACTGCCTTCAGGACCTATCCTGTAAGTGTCATGAATCTCTTCGTGCTCTATATCAACTACAACAATACCAAAGCCACATGACAGATAAGCAAATTTTCCTTTAATAAAGATACGGTGGATAGTTTTGTTGCCTAATATATTGGCGCGCCTAATGTCTGAGATATTAATAATTTGCTCATCTTTTACAAGATCAATATTGGCATTGTCGTAAGTAACTATCAATGTATTATGTTCAGGGCTGAAAGATATCCAACTAACCTCTACATCGCTTAGGCCTTCTACTTTTGAAAAACGCTCCACGCTGTTATCGTCATGATGATAAATAAATATCCCGTAAGGAGTAGCTGCATACAGCTTATCATTCGCCGGAGTCAGGTTGGTTACTCTGTTGTATGGCAGATGGTCGTAAAATTGGTCAATATCAACCCCCTGAGTACGGCTCGTCAGGAAAGCGACAGATAAAATGGCCAGGGTAAGTAATTTTTTGCCCATGTTTTGCAAGTGTTTAATTCTTACTAACAATAACTTTTGATCCTTTGTTTTATTATGCCCAGAGCTATCGATTTTTTGTAATAAACCATTTGCTGCAAGTCTGATGAAAAGCCACTTCGTATTATTCAAAAAACTACCAAAGCATTATCAATTGCTTTACGCTCCTCAGCATTAAAGTACTTACAAATAAGTCAAAACTCATTGCAACAAAAGTAGACAAATATAATTTCAATGAGCAGAATTGGGTATTGAACAATATGCTTAATTTTATATGCCGGATTAATTTTGTGTCAGCTTCCGGATTTTTTCAGTTCTGAGCATTACATCTTTGGTTATTGATTCTACTGATTTTGTTGCTCCTGAAATGGCATCAATTTCATTGCCGGGCTTAAGTTCAGATTCTCCGGAAAAGCCTGTAAACTGCTTTAACCAACCCCTGGAAGTAATCTCGAACCCATAGGTGGCCTGGTAATTGAACACTTCCACGAGGAGAACCTCATGATTTTTAGAAAACAGAATGAAGTAATCAAAATACTCTGCTCCCATCTTCCTGCTTTCACCTCCTGTATTACATCCCCCGGTTCGGCAAGTGTTTACGCGACCGGCATAAGCATAAACAAACCTGGAGGAGTCGTTGGTTGCCATTGCTTTAAAATACTTACCGGATAATTTACTGCTACTGTCCGCCCGCTTGAAATATTCAGGCTGATATAACCGAAAATCCTTCGTATCGAGGGTTTTCCTTATGGCTTTTTCAAACCTCCTGTGCTCATAATCAATAGCATTTTGCCCCTGAATAATTATCAGGGGCAAAAGAGCTAATAACAAAACTGAAAAAATTTTAACAACTTTTTTTCTCATAAAGGTAAATTAAAACATGACTCCGAATCCCGCATTAAGCATCGTATCGAACTCATCGGAATTACCTGATTTTGTGAACTGTAAGTCGGCTTTTAACACTGACCCAGGTGTGATTTTCCAACCTAATCCGGTTACGATAATATTCTTTTGATAAGCATCATTTTTGGATATGCCATCAGCAACTTTGTGATGCGTATCTATGAATTCATAGCGAATAAAAGGAATAAGTTCTGACTGGATTGTCTCAACCGATTTAAACACATTATAAGCTGCTTCAAGATAATAACCGGTTATAGCACTGCCAAGGTCTTTTCCCGTAAATTCATTGTATTGATCGGCGTTGTTTATATCTCCATAATAATACTGTCCGCGCAGTTGAATTCCATTGACGGAATACCTTGCATCAAGGCCTATCATGGCAAGGTTCACGACTGAAGAGTCAGCCATAGCCAGAGCAGATGCATTGTCGTTGGATACGCCATCATAAAGAGTGCTTTGCGTTTCTCCGAAGTATCCTGAAAGGCCTGCGTTCAGTCCTCTGATGCCAAAATATTCTACTTTACCTGTATAATTTGGGGCTGAGATGAAAGAGGAAGCTCCTTTCTGCCGTCCGCCTCTTAGTGCTTTACTGCCACCAATCGTTGGTCCGCCATCATAACTTTTAAACCCGTTGGTAACATAGATTTGGTATTTTATCGATGCCGGAAGCACATATCCCATAAAACCGGCTCCGATTTCTCTCCAGGTGGTTGGCGCTACATAGTTGTCTAAGGCAGGCCGCTCCACACCATTAAAAGTTGTGGGTTCATGATATTCATTAACAATACCCATTGGCGTAAGCAACAGACCGGCACGGAATTGCATGTAGTTGTTGATTTTATATTGCAGAAAAGCCTGTTCTATGTAAACTTCATCAACATGCTCATATTCAACTTCGGCGATGAATTGTGTACGGCTATTAAATTGGTAGCCAAGCATCATAATGAATCGATGCACATCCAGCTTGCCGTTTTGCCTGAATTCGCCGGAAAGAGCTTGATTATAGTGTACGCCACCATATCCGCCGATTTTTAATTTGCCTTCGGTAGCCAGCATTCTTTCGGCTGTATTCATATAAGCATCAGTTAAGCCGCTTTCCGTTTTGTCACTGGCAGACTCCTGTGCGGTTAATGAGTAAGATGATAAAACTATTGCGCTGATAAGGAATAAGATCTTTTTCATGAATATTCGTTTATTCGGTAATACAATATTTAATTTCCGAAAACAAAAATAGAGGGTTGAGTAAAGCGGTTTAATCCCAATTTATGGGGGTTTTTTAAACACTTGTTGACGAATTGAAATGAAAGAATTTTCAGGCATAGAATGTTTAAAGTATCTGATGAAAAGCCTGACTCAGCAGTCCAAAACATAACTAAGCATGCCTGAGATATTTATTGGAGGCTTACCAAGAGCAGTTGAAATTGAGATATTATAGCTATCACCATAATGAGGGAGAGCAAAATTTATTCTTCGTAATTCATGTTTTATACATTACTATATCTTAAAACAAGCATAAGAATAATGAGAGGCCGTCCAAAAAACCATTTTTGATTTAACCGCTGTAGCTACGTGCGTTAAAATGTTGTTATTCTGCATTCCAATTTGACCTGAAAGCGTCGACTGACCTGTCAGCGTCTGGTTTTTAGACAACCTCGTAATTACACATGGCTGAATTTTCAGGTAAAGATTTGCTTGTAAGCACTAAAACCACTTATTTTACAGTTTAATTTTTGGACTGTGGCTTATGCCATTATATTTTTTTGGATTTGATCAGCAAAAGTGAAACAGCTATGTATGCACAATTAAATCACCTTTTTTTAGAGCAAAACTTAGTTGAGTTAATAGAAAGCAAACCCTTCAAGGATATTCCATCAGACACAGTGATTTTAGAAGAGCAAGTCTACATCAGGGAGGTACCTGTAGTTCTTGAAGGCCGGATAAAAGTGCGTAAAATTGATGAATCAGGAAGAGAAATCATCCTTTATCATATTAACCCAGGTGAAAGCTGCATCCTTTCTATTACTTCATGCATTAACAACAAACCCAGTAATGCAGAAGCGATTACAGAAACAGAAACCAAAATCATAACAATTCCCGCTAAAGAAGTTGCGGAATGGATGGATGAATACAAATCCTGGCGTTCTTTTGTAATGAAGCTTTACTATTCGCGCCTCGACGAACTCCTTTCATTAGTAGATAACATTGCGTTTAAGCAAATTGATTTCCGGCTTTATGAAAAATTAAAAATATACCAGCAAAGTCAGGGTAACGAAATAAAAATTACTCATCAGCAACTTGCTCATGAGCTGGGAACAGCCAGAGAAGTAGTATCCAGGTTATTGAAACAACTTGAAAAGAAAAACCTTATCCGTCTCGAAAGAGGAATTATTAAAATAAATTCATCTCTGTGACAACTGTCACAAAGATCAGCCCCACACCGGATTTATATTTGTATCTATATTCATTCACCTAAATTAAACTATTATGAAATGTAATTTAGGTAAAACAGACAAAGTCATTCGCATTGTATTAGGACTGGCTATAGGCGCAGCAGGTTATTTTTATTCAAGCTGGCTGGGGTTGATCGGAATAGTTCCCATCGCAACGGCATTATTCAGTTGGTGCCCGTTATATCTTCCCTTTGGTATTAAAACCTGCATATCAGATTAGTACTAAACTGGTTTTATATCCAGATTTTTATATCTTTGATATCACGTGAAAGGCAAAGAAAAAGGGAAAATTACCGGTAAGAATACCACTATTGACATTTCATCTTTCCATAGTGGTGTGTACATACTTATGGCAGATGGTCCTATTAAGAGCTTTACAAAGTTGGTAATTGTCCAATAGCTTGAAAACGGCAACGGATTATAAGATTTTGAAAATTATTAGTTACCTAAGAAGTACTTATTTATGAAAAAGATTTTTTTCCTTCCTCTCATCTCCATCCTGTTTTTATGGGCATGCACCCATGAACCATCCCAGACAGTTGAACCGGGTCCGGGCAATAATAATGGCGGTGATAATGGAGATGACAATAATGTTATTGAATGCGATCCTGATACGGTATATTTCCAAAACGATGTTTTGCCTTTGCTTCAGTCATCATGCGGAACAATGGGTTGCCATGATGCGGGAACGGCTACTGAAGGGGTAATCTTAACGGATTATGATAATATCATAAATACCGGCGATGTGGAACCGTTTGACACCGAGGGTAGCGATATTTACGAGCTGATTACAGAAAATGATCCTGAAGACCGTATGCCTCCGCCGCCCAACGATCCATTGTCGCAGGAACAAATCCAGCTTATTGCCACATGGATCAATCAGGGAGCGCTTAATAATGAATGCGAAAATCAGGATTGCAATACAACTGATGTAAGCTATGCTGAAACGGTATCGCCCATTTTTCAAAACTTTTGTCTCGGTTGTCATGATGAGGGAACTGCAAATGGAGGTGTGGTTCTGGAAACGTATGATCAACGTTCCATGCTGGCAAATTCCGGAGCCCTCGAAGGTGTAATTACCAGCTCAGACGGTTATCCGCAAATGCCACCAGACAATCCCTTACCTGATTGTGAAAAGACGCAGCTCATTCAATGGGTTGAGGATGGAGCACCACAAAATTAAATATTTGTTAATGCTTTATTTTATAGCAACTTATCATATAAAAAACAGTTATTTAAATAAATAGTTATTGCATGAAAGTTATTAAATATTTTTCCGGGTTGTTACTCATTATGTTTTTACACCAGGCTTGTTATTACGATAATGAAGAAGACCTTTATCCTGAAAGCACTGCTTGCGATACTACCAATATTACATACACAGAAACAATAGCGCCATCGATGGAAAACAACTGCAACAGTTGTCATAATGCCATTACACCAAATGCCAATGTAATAACGGATAATTATACGGATCTGAAAGTCATTGCTGATAATGGTCAGTTATGGGGAGCAGTAAACCATGAGTCCGGTTTTTCTCCCATGCCAAGAAACCAGGATAAGCTTCCTGATTGTGAGCTGACAAAAATCAGAAAATGGCTTGACGATGGCGCTCCAGACAATTAAAAACCAAAACTGCTACTATGAAAAATAAATTTGTAAAAATCGGTTTGGCTGTTGTCATTGTGGGTTTAATTGGCGCTTTTGCCGTTTACCACTTTGTATACAACAAACCGCACAAGGATTACACAAAAGAAGAGCCGGCCTATTCGCTCAAAGCGGAGACACTATTTAATGAATTTGTAAATGATACTCAAAAAGCCAATGAAAAATACACTGGCAAGGTTCTGCAAATAAGTGGAAGACCAAATAAAGTTGAAAATACAGATTCTACTTTAGTGCTTGTTTTTGCTTTTGAAGAGGGCATGTTTGGCGATGAAGGTATCCGTTGCCATATGCTACCTGAATACCAGAGTACGGATGATTTAAACCTTGCCGGGGATATGAACCTTAAGGGATTCTGTACCGGATATAATGACACAGATGTGATTCTGGAGCATTGTTCTGTTCCGTCAAAAGATTAAGATGAACAGGCATGAGCGAAAAAAAACACATTTTCTATCTGAGAAATAATAATAAAACATTCTTGTCCGCTAAAAATGAAAAAATGAGTTATAGATTAATAAGATTTCTCTTTCCAGTCGAAATGACAGATTGTTATGTTGTTGCGGAGGAGCTTGATGGCGGCTTTGCCGCCATCA
>CAYXJS010000042.1:0-17720 GCA_964465045.1 uncultured Bacteroidales bacterium
GCATATAGCAAAAGCGGCCACTTTAAAAAGTGGCCGCTTTTTGTGGGCCCACCTGGACTTGAACCAGGGACCAACTGATTATGAGTCAGCTACTCTAACCAACTGAGCTATAGGCCCTTTGCTCTTCAGCTTAAAACAAAAAGTTTTATTAATTTTGCTTGTACCATAAGCTGCTGTTTTAGCGTGTGCAAAGTTACAGATTTGCTGTTAAAATCCCATGTAAATGAAAAAAAATATGACACAAAATTTTGAACAGATACAAAACCTAATCTTCGATTTTGGCGGAGTAATTATTGATATTGATTACGAGGCGGTTCGAAACGCTTTTGAAAATATTGGAATGGAGGACACGCGTTCATTTTATCAACACGACGACCACAGCAAATTGGTGAAGGATTTGGAAACCGGACTGATTTCCGAAGACGCTTTCCGCAAAATCATTATACAAAAAATAAATAATCATGTTACGCCGGAAATGTTTGATAACGCATGGAATGCCATTATAAAAGATGTGCCGGCTGAAAGAGTAACACTTATAGACGAATTATCAAAGCATTTCCGCTTATACCTTCTGTCAAACACCAATATCATCCACTACCGAAAATATATGCGTGATTTTGAGAAAAAGCATGGCAAATCCCTGAGAGATATTTTTCAGAAAGCTTACTTTTCGCATGAAATCAAACTTCGCAAACCCGACAAGAGTATTTTTACCTACGTTTTGAATAACGCAGGAATCAGCGCCAACAAATCATTGTTTATTGATGATTCTGAAAACAACATTAAAGCAGCAGAAGAAGTGGGCTTAAAAACATTATACAAACCTCAGCATGAAGAGTTAACCGATTATTTTAAGCAATATTTATGAGGATAGAGCAGCCACAGGTATTGGGTTAAGCAAGGTTATATCTCCCTAATCTTCAAGTTTTCCCTCTTTCATCATTCGATAGATGGTGGTTTTGCCCAAACCGAGTTTTTGTGCTACCAGCCTAACTTTGTTATTATACTTTTCCAGAAAATGCTTAATGATCATTTGCTGGTATTCATCCATTGTACGCTCTTCTTTCAGGAGATGGTCCAAAGAAGATTTATTTGAAAAAATAATGTCTTCTTCCGAAATAACTTGATTATTGGTCATAACGGCAGCTAAATCAGTAATGGCTTTCAGTTCGCGGACATTGCCCGGATAATTATAGCCTTGCAGCTTTTGAATAGCTCCATGTGAAAATTGTAATCGTTTAAGATCATTTTTCTTGCAAAAATCATCCAGGAAATGTTTTGCCAGCACAGGGATATCATCTTTTCGATCGCGTAAAGGCGGAATCCTGATAGGCAATCCTTGCAGCCTGTAAAACAAATCTTTCCTGAAATTTCCTTTAGCAACTTCTGCCTCCAGGTCTTTATGTGTTGCCGAAATGATTCGCACATCAACCGATATGGTTTTATTGCTGCCGATTCTGGAAAACTGGCCTTCCTGAAGCACTCTGAGCAGTTTTGCCTGCATGGCCTGGTCCATATCGCCAATTTCATCCAGGAACAGGGTGCCATTATTGGCTTCTTCAAACTTACCCATACGGGTAGTATGAGCTCCTGTGAAGGCTCCCTTTTCGTGGCCAAAAAATTCACTTTCAATAAGCTCTGACGGTATTGCAGAAACGTTAACCGGAACAAACTGCTTGCGCTTACGGTTTGATTTAAAATGAATTGACTTAGCTACCAGCTCTTTTCCGGTTCCAGTTTCACCATGAATCGTTACACTAATACTAGCTTTAACGGCTTTTTGCATCATCCTAAATATCTCTTCTATCTGAGGGCTATTGCCTTTAATCAGATTCCCGAATTCATATTTACGGTCTACTTCGGCCTCCAGGCTGTCAATTCGTTGCTTTAATTCATCTTTTTCTTTAACCTTATTTGTAATACTCCAGAGCCGTTCTTTGGTATCCTCATCTTTAACAATATAATCATAAACGCCCTTTTTAAAGAGGACAATCGCTGTTTTGATATCCTGCTGACCCGAAACGATTACCACTGGCAATTCAGGGTCAAATTTTTTGATTTTATCCAGAATTTCCATACCCGAAAGGCCGGGTAAGTTGTAATCAAGACTAACCATATCCGGCTTTTTATACAGGTTGTCTAAAAAATCCTTTCCGGTATAGTACATTTCGGTTTGAATGTCGGGGTTAAGCGATAGATGGTATGATAACATTTTAGCAAAAATCTTATCATCCTCAACGATAAATATTTTAAATGGTTTCGCCATAGGTTATGGATATTTGTACTAAAATAGATAAAATTCACTAAATAGCAAATAAAATTCACTTCAGGACAAATTTTATTTTCGGGAATGCATCCCATCATCTAAAATGCGTTCCACCTCCTTATAGGTTTTCGCCTGCATGAGCTTGATTTTATAAGCTTTAAAATTGTCAACTCCTTTAAAATAGCCGGAATACATCTTTCGCATTTCAAAAATAGCTTCCCTTTCCGTTTTTTCCTGCATTTCGTTTCTTAGATGTTCTAAAGCAACATGCACGCGTTCACAGGAATCAGGCATAGCCCCCTTTTCACCGGAAATTAAGTATTGCGAGATTTGTTTAAAAATCCACGGATTACCTATAGCTGCTCTTCCAATCATCAAAGCATCCGGATTGTATTCATTAAGGAAATGTTTGGCTCTTTCAGCGCTGTCAATATCACCGTTGCCAATGATCGGGATTTCAATATTGGGATTTTGTTTTACAGAACGAATATGCGACCAATCAGCTTGACCTTTGTACATCTGTGCCCTTGTTCTGGCGTGTATAGTCAGGGCAGCAATCCCGGTATCTTGCAGCGGTAAAGCAAGCTTTTCGATAATGATGCTGTCTGAATCCCAGCCCAAACGTGTTTTTACCGTTACCGGGATGTCAACCGCCCGCACAATTTCGCGGGTCATCGATATCATCTTTTCCGGTTCGCGTAACAGGGCTGCTCCCGCTCCCTTGCGCACCACCTTTTTTACCGGACAACCAAAATTCAGATCTATCATTTCTGGCTCTGCTTCCGCTGCAAGCTGAGCCGCCTTTACCATGTTAATGATATCATGGCCAAAAATCTGGATCGCAACTGGACGTTCTCTGTCATCTACCTTTAATTTGCGCAGGCTTTTACCGGCATCACGTATAAGCCCCTCCGAGGAAACAAATTCGGTGTAAACCAAATCAGCCCCAAATCTTTTGCAAATCCGCCGGAAAGGCCCTGTGGTTATATCTTCCATTGGCGCCAACAGCAATGGCGTTCCCGGCAGTGTAAATGTTTTTGTTGTAATCATGATAATTATGCAAAAATAGCATTTCCTGGGGAGCGGATTTGTAACCATTGCTCAACATCAAACCTATGCCAAAGCCATTATCAATTAATAATTGAGGCTGGCCAAAAAAGTAGCAGTTTTATTATCTGATTACATAATATTTTAATAACCTGAATGTTATGAAATGATATCATTTTAATTGAGTTTTATATATTCTAATCAATAACTTACAAACTTTTTATACTGAACTCATAATTTATATTTTTACAAAAAAAAATTATGGACTTTTTCCCAACGCATAATCTTAAGCCATGGGCTCAATTGCTATGGTTCCTGGCCATTGTTTTTGTAGTGATGCTTTTCACTCATCTGCTGGCGATGATTTTGGCTGTTCCTTTATTCGGGAAATCCATCAGCGAACTTCAAACCATGATGGGCGAATCTGCTACAGAAAAATCATTATCCTTATTGCTGTATTTTCAGTTTGTAAGCCAGATGGGCATCTTTGTGCTTCCTCCCATCCTTTTTGGCTTCCTTATCAAAAAAAATGTGTTTTATTATTTTCATCTGGATAAAACTCCTAAGTGGCGAACGTTATTATTCTCATTTCTGATTGCCTTTACTATTTTACCCGCCATTAATATGTTAGCTTTATGGAACCAGCAACTCCATCTTCCTGAATTTTTTCAAAATGCCCAACAATGGATGGAAGTAAAGGAAGAAACAGCCAAAGAGCTCACTGAATTATTCCTGAACCGTACTTCGTGGAACGCACTAACGATTAACCTGCTTTTAATAGCAGTAGTACCTGCTATTGGTGAAGAGCTGTTTTTCAGGGGCGCATTGCAAAAAACATTCTCAGCATGGTTTGGTAATCCTCATGCAGGAATTTTCATAACGGCTGTCTTATTCAGCGCATTGCACATGCAGTTTTTTGGCTTCCTGCCCCGTTTCGTATTAGGTTTGCTTTTCGGATATTATTTTTACTGGAGCCGCTCGCTGTGGCTACCCATTTTTGCACATTTCATCAATAACGGAGCCGCTGTGCTGGTTGCCTTTTTAGCTGCCCGCGGAACGGTAGATATTCATTATGAAGAATTTGGAAGTTACAATTCGAACACGTGGATAGTTTTGTTTTACACCTTATTATCGCTTGTTTTATTGTATTTTATTTATCATGAAACGCGCATAAAAGCAAGTTACCATTAATACAGCTTTAATTAAAGTCACTTTCTCGTCATGCCGGAAAGAAGCTTTTTATCCTTACCTTTTTTGAACTGAATGAAAGTAAGATATTTTTACGTCAATGGCTAAAATTATACGTTAAAAAAAAGCCGGTTTAAACCGGCTTTTTTTACTTATTTAAATTAAATAATTGCTTTTAATAATAATTAATTTCCGCCACCTCCCTTGTATTGTAGCTGATCTTAAAGGCGCCTACCTGACGTAGTTCCTGCTTAACGTCAGATACGACACCCATTTTTGTATCCTGATCAATCTTTAATGCTGTGGTCATAAACTGGCGGTCGGCTTCATCAAGTTGCTCACGTTCTGAAATAATAAATTCCCGTACCTCAGAAACTCTGGCAAAGCTGTCATTGAGCTGAATTCTTGCTTTCGTACCTAAGTTCTCCTGTTTAGGAGGACCAATGTTAATATAACTCACTAGCGACTTCTTTTCAAGCTTCTGGACTTCTGTAGCACCGGGTGGTTTGATTTTTACCAACAATGTTTCGGTACGCATTACGGTAGATACCATAAAGAAGAACAGCAACATGAAAATGATATCCGGCAGCGCCGCTGTAGTCACTTGCGGTGTTCCTTTTTCTTTATTTTTTCTGAATTTTCCCATATCAATCTCCTACATTTTCAGGTTCAGCCTCTGAGATAGCAACCGGAATTGCTTTATCTATGGCTTTAATGTATTCCCTCCGGGATAACTCCTCATATTTCATCCCGAATTCCTCTTTCGCCAACTCATCCTTCAACTCTCTGAATGCGGCGGCGAGTTCATTCTGCACCCGAATGTACATGTCATAGGATGTGCCCCGGTCATTTTTAAGGGAAATAATCCCTTTAGAAACCGGAACTTCACCCAGGTACTCAATTTGCTTCATTTCTTTCTCCGGCAAATCTTCTTGATTGCCAGAATTTTTAATAAAGTTTTTCACCTCTGCCTTAAGATTATTAAGTTGACCTGGATTACCGTTTATCAACAAACGATCGTTTTTATTTACCAATATGGTAAAAATATTACGCTCTTTTATGTCGGGTGGTTCCGCTTCAGGGTCTGGCGGAGGCGGCAGGCGGCGCCTAATCCCCTTATCAATATTCATAGTAGTTGTTACAAGAAAAAAGATAAGCAGCAGGAAAGCAATATCTGCCATTGAACCACCATTAATTTCTGGAACTTTTCTAGCCATGTGTTATTCCTTTCTTATCGTTTAAATAAACTAGCTATGCTGGCATAAATAGTTGCCAAAATTGCCAATCCTCCTATAATATAGGTAAAGTATAATGCGGCTCCGACTTGTTTTGAAACAAGTTCGGTCGTGTTAAGCTTCTGCAATTCTACGTCCGTAAATTCATTTCCGGCCATATTGTATGTAATCACTCCCAAAAGCACCAGTCCGCCCAATATAATTGCGATTTTAACAATATTTTTTGGGTTCATGCCGATGTTGATAATGGAAAAAATGATTGCTGTAGCTATGGTCAATCCGAGCGCAACATATGCTGTAAACATGAAAGGATCCAGCACTTGCGCCTGCAAGCTCTCTTCAATAGCATCATCTCCGTGATACCATACCAGCACGATAAAAACCGCAGCTAATGCCATGAGTATCCATGAGATGGCTTTGAATATTAAATTAACAATCTTATTCATAATAAATTACTTATTTTTTTGTTGGTACTTGGTCAGAATATCTACAAAGGTAATTGAGCTGTCTTCCATATCGTTAACTATAGTGTCAATTTTGGCAAGACAATAGTTATAGAAAATCTGCAATATAATACCTGTAATCAGACCAAATACAGTAGTAAGCAAGGCTACTTTGATACCTGAAGCTACAATGGTAGGTGAAATATCACCTGCGGCAGCAATATCGTCAAAAGCGCCAATCATACCAATTACCGTACCCATGAAACCAAGCATAGGAGCAATAGCGATGAAAAGAGCGATCCAGGAGAGACCTTTTTCAAGGCGTCCGGCCATTACACCACCATAAGATACAATAGACTTCTCAACTACATCAATTCCTTCTTCATACTTATCCAATCCCTGGAAGAAAATGCTGGCTACAGGGCCGCGTGTATTTTTGCAGATATCTTTGGCTGCATCAATACCTTCGCTGTCAATGGCAGTTTCTACCTGGTTAAGCAATTTTTCAGTATTGGTAGTAGATAAATTGAGATAAATAATACGTTCAATTGAGAGCGCAAGGCCTAAAATCAAGGTAACTAAAACAATACCCATAAATCCGGCGCCACCTTCAATAAACTGTTCTTTTAATATCTGGTGAAAGCCCTCGGTTTCAACTGGTTCTTCTTCTGTTTGTTCTGCCGGAAGTTCTTCAGCCGGTTCCTGTTCCTGAACAGCTGCCGTATCTTCGGCCGTTACTGTATCTTCCGAAGTCTGGTCTTGTTGCGCTACGACTACGTTGCCAAGACCCATTGTTAGCATACCTGCTATCGTTAAAAAAGCAATTAGTTTTTTCATAGTTAACTCTTATTGATTTGATATTTAAAACTTGTATTATTTAGTGTTTCCATAATTTTTTCTCCTGTTTCATTCCGCGGAGAGAGAGGGATTCGAACCCTCGATACCCGGTTAAGGTATACACGCTTTCCAGGCGTGCCTCTTCAGCCACTCGAGCACCTCTCCATGAACCTACGCTGAAACAGCATGTTAATGCTATAATCAGGCAGCTAAAATACAAAAAATACTGTAAAGTAAAAATCAACCCTTTTCTTTTTAAAATCTTTTAACCTCTCACCCCTTTTCCATTTTCAAGATAATCACCCTGCCTTTTATCCGTGTGCTGCTGTTAGTTCACCACGCATAGGCTGTATTAGCAACGCTTTAGTTTCTTCTGTATTATATCCGCGCCCTAATAAAACCATCATTTTCGCCACCGCCGCTTCTGATGTCATATCATAACCAGGAATAACGCCGGCTTCATATAGGCTGACGCTAGAGGCATATTTCCCGGCTACTACGCTGCCACTTTCACACTGACTGATATTAAGAATAATTATGTTTTTTTCACACGCATTCCGTATCTCGTCCAAAAACCAAGACTGGTCCGGAGCATTACCTGTGCCATAAGTTTCTAATATCACGCCTTTCAAATCCGGTATTGATAGCATGGCTTTTAACGCATGTTGGTTTAACCCCGGGTAAAGTTTGATAAGGATAATATTGTCATCAATTTCTTTATGGACTCGCAGCCGTTTAAAATTGGGCTTTAAGATATAATTATCAAAATATTTTATATGTACGCCGATATTTGCTAAGGGCGGGTAATTTTCTGAACTAAAGGCCTCAAAGTCCTCAGCATTGGCTTTGTGCGTCCGATTTCCACGATAAAGACGATTTTCAAAATACACAGCCACCTCGGGCACTCTGGGCATTCCGTCTTGTTGCATAGAGGCAATCTCAATGGCATTGATGAAATTTTCGCGTCCATCAGACCGCAACACTCCTAAAGGTAATTGTGCACCGGTTAGGATGACAGGTTTGTTAAGATTTTCGAGCATAAAACTCAAAAATGAAGCCGTATATGCCATCGTATCTGTGCCATGCAGTACTACAAAACCATCATAGTCTTCATAATTCTGTCCTATCATTTCTGCCAATTCCGAAATAAATTCAGGCTGAATGCCTGAAGAGTCAACAAGTGGATTGAAGGACAGAGAATCTATTTTGAATGGATATTGCTCAAGTACCGGGATGTGCTTATACAGGTTTTCGATATTAAAAGGGCGCAAGACTCCGCTTTGAGGGTCTTGAACCATGCCTATCGTCCCCCCGGTATATATAATTAAAAGCGAAATTTCAGATTCTTTGGTTTTCATTATACAGGCAGTTTAAATAATTCTATGGCGTTTTTTGTGGTTTTTTTAGCCACCTCTTCCACTGTCAGGCTTTTTGCAAACGCTAATTTTTCTGCAATTAACGGAATATAACTGCTTTCATTTCGCTTACCGCGATAAGGAGCCGGTGCTAAATAAGGTGAATCTGTTTCCAGCAGAAGATGTTCTATATCTATATGTTGAACTACTTTATCCAGACCGGCATTTTTAAACGTAAGCACACCGCCAATACCAAGCTTAAAGCCACCCAGACTCAGCATTTTCTCAGCTTGTTCCTGATTTCCGGTAAAGCAATGGAAAACACCTGAAAGCTCATCGCAATTCAATTCACTTACCACTGTGTAAATTTCATCAAATGCATCGCGGGCATGAATTACAATCGGGAGATGATGCTCTATAGCCCAACCAATTTGTATGCGGAAGGCTTCTTCCTGCTGCTGCCTGTAGGTTTTATCCCAGTACAAGTCCATGCCGATTTCCCCAATGGCAAAATGCTTGCTTGTATTCAGAGCTGCCTCAATGCGGTTTAATTCTTTTATATAATCTTCATTAACCGAACCCGGATGCAGCCCCATCATCGGGTAACACTGTTCCGGGAATTGCCTGCAGCAATCTTCCAAAGCTGAAATGGAGACGCTGTCTATATTGGGCAGTAGCATATATTTAACATTGGCCGTATTTGCACGCTTAAAAACTTCAGCCCTGTCCTCATCAAAAGCATCCAGATAAAGATGTGTGTGGGTATCAATAAATGTCATGCTGCAAAAGTAAGAAATCAGCTTCACATAAAAATTGAAAAATGGCGCTGTCGCTATAAAAGAAGGTTTTCCTATTTTTGCAAAAAAACAGATTTGCCTAAAAAAATTCTCATCATACGATTTAGCTCTATCGGGGATATTGTATTGACTACACCGGTTATACGAACCGTCTACAAACAAACCGGCGCCGAAATCCATTACCTGACCAAAGCCTCGTTTTACTCCATCTTAAAAGGGAATCCTTATATCACCCGTATTCACACCATTAAAAAAAATGTGGTGGAAGTCATGGCTACATTACGTAATGAGCATTTTGATCTCATCATCGATCTGCATAAAAACATGCGCTCGTTGCAAGTAAAAATGCTTTTACATAAGAAATCCGTTTCATTTTCAAAGCTTAACACAAAAAAGTGGTTAGCTGTAAATGCTAAAATCAACAAACTACCAGACATACATCTTGTAGATCGCTATTTTGAAGCATTAAAGAAGGTAGGTATTGAAAACGACGGTGAAGGACTTGATTATTTTATACCGGAAAAGGAAATCGTGTCAGAAAATGACTTGCCGGATTTTATGTCGGGTAATTATATTGCCATTGTTGTAGGCGGCAAACATGCTACCAAGATTTTCCCGGCCGAAAAAACAGCCCGGCTTATTAAAAAATTAAGGCAACCCGTGATTTTGCTTGGCGGGCCTGAAGACCGTGAGCGCGCCGAATACATCAGAAGCATCATTCCGGATATTGTCTTTAACGGATGTGGTGAGTTTACAATTAACCAATCTGCCTCCCTAATACAAAAGGCTGACATCGTCATAACCAATGATACCGGTCTTATGCACATCGCGGCAGCACTAAGAAAAAAAATTGTTGTTCTCTGGGGCAACACCATTCCCCAATTCGGAATGTATCCTTACCTTCCGGTTTCCCTTCAGAATCAATACCGCAATATACAAGTGAATGAATTATCCTGCCGGCCATGCAGCAAAATCGGTTTTGAAAAATGCCCGAAAGGTCATTTTAATTGTATGATGCACATTGAAGAAGATGATATTCTTATTGCTATTAAAAGTTTACAAACGGATTATTCATGATTTCCTCTCCAATAGTAGTTTCAGGTCCATGACCCGGATATACCACCGTTTCATCCGGCAAAGAATACAATTTGTTTTTGATATTCTCATTAAGCAATTCATAATCCCCTGTAGGCAAGTCGGTGCGTCCAATGCTGTCGCGGAATAACACATCTCCGGAAATCAGTATACCAGCCTTTTTTTCATACAGACATATGCTTCCAACGGCATGGCCGGGTGTATAAAGGACTTTTAAAGTTGTTTCTCCAAAGGTAATATTGTCTCCTTCTGCAACATAGCACTCAGGTTTAACTGTCCCTTTAAGCTGAAAGCCGAAAACGGAAGCTGACCCCTCAGCGGTTTTCAGAAATCCATCTCCGGCTTTATGCGCAATAAGCGGAATATTATAAGTCTCCCGCACAAAAAGATTCCCAAGAATATGGTCAATATGATTATGCGTATTTACCATTTTTACCGGCATAAGGTGTTTCTCCTTAATAAAACGGCTAAGCTGTTGCTCTTCTTCCGGCATATGGCAAGCCGCATCTACAATCAAACATTCCCGCGTTTGATCAGTCAAAATGTAAGTATTTACCCTGAAATCGTTAAATGTAAGCTTATGTATCTGCATGTTGCTTTCTTTTAGGGCAAAGATAAAATATTCGTGCCTGTCCTATATATAATTTTTAATCAAAACTATTTATGTGCTTTTTAATTGCTATATATAATTATTTTCTTATTTTAGCTTTTTAAGCAATGTTTAATCGCAACAGTAAGACTGAGTTGCATTTTTATAAATTTTGATTCAGTAATACCGGTTTTTTTAATCACAGTAGTAGATAAATCTCATCTTGCAAAGCATTAGCCTGTTGAAAACTTTTCTCCTCTTTGTTTATTTTAATGCTCTGGTTTCTTGACGTTAATGTGTTTTTATTATTAACTTAAGAATAAACTATGCGCAGCAATACAGAAATAAAAGGGGTTTGATAAGCCTCAGTTTTTTTATAAAAAATCCTAAAAATGTTTTCATTAAATTACCGGTTTAGCTTCAATCAGTTAAACTTAATTGTTGATAAAAGTAAACTGTCAAGGCTTCTTTTCTACTTTAACTATACGTAATTTCGTTCAAGAATTTTTTGATAAATTATCCTTTTTAAAAATCGATTAAACACCATTCAATACAAAAATATCATTTTATGGATCAACATCGTTCAACACAGCAAGCAAACGAAAAGATCAACAGCGATCTTTTTTCTGAAGTTGCGTCAAAGAGGGCTCGTCCTGAAATTGGAAAATCCCATAAGATGAACCCTTATACTCACGAAGAAGTTTTGCAGGCTGCCACGGAATATTTTAACGGAGACAGCCTGGCTGCTAACGTTTGGATGAACAAGTATGCACTTAAAGACAGTGAGGGCAACATCTATGAAAAGACGCCCGATCAGATGCATCGACGTATTGCATCAGAAATATCAAGGATTGAAAAGAAGTACCCCAACCCTCTCTCCGAAGAAGAAATTTATAACGTTTTAAAAGGGTTTGCCCATATCGTGCCTCAAGGAAGCCCTATGGCCGGCATTGGCAATCCTTACCAGATTTCATCCTTGTCAAACTGCTTTGTCATCGGGAACCCTGAAAACAGTTCAGATTCCTATGGGGGCATCATGAAAGTTGATCAGGAACAAGTTCAGCTGATGAAGCGCCGCGGAGGCGTGGGGCATGACCTGTCGAGCATTCGGCCGCAAGGCAGCCCTGTTAAAAATTCAGCACTTACCTCCACCGGTATTGTTCCCTTTATGGAGCGCTATTCCAATTCAACGCGCGAAGTAGCCCAGGACGGAAGGAGAGGCGCTTTAATGCTTACCATCTCCATAAAACATCCGGATGCCGAAAGCTTTATTGATGCCAAGATGACAAAAGATAAAGTTACAGGCGCCAATGTATCCGTAAAGGTAGACCATGAGTTTATGAATGCTGTGGTTAACAATACTACCTATAAACAACAGTATCCTATAGAATCAGAGAACCCTACTGTGGTTAAAGAAACAGATGCCCGGCGATTATGGAATAAGATTATCCATAATGCCTGGAGCTCCGCCGAACCCGGTGTACTATTCTGGGATACGGTTACCAATGAATCGGTTCCTGACTCTTATGCTGAACAGGGTTTTAAAACCGTTTCCACCAATCCATGCGGCGAAATCCCGCTATGCCCGTATGATAGCTGCCGGCTACTGGCCATCAACTTATACAGTTATGTAGAAAATCCGTTTACCGGGAAGGCCAGCTTTAACTTTGAAAAGTTTAAAAAACATGCCGCCATAGCTCAGCGCATCATGGATGACATCATAGATTTGGAGATTGAAAAGGTCAACGGCATTTTGGATAAGATAGATAATGACCCGGAGGATACTGAGACAAAACGCATTGAACGTAATTTATGGCTGAAAATTAAGGAAAAAACCAATCAGGGACGCCGCACAGGTATTGGCATTACTGCCGAAGGCGATATGCTGGCAGCGCTCGGTTATACCTACGGTACAGATAAAGCCACAGCATTTTCAACAGAAGTTCACAAAACACTGGCTACGGAAGCATACCGCTCATCAATTGAATTAGCCAAAGACCGCGGAGCGTTCCCCATTTTTAATTTTGAAAAAGAAAAGAATAACCCATTCATAAACCGCCTGGGCGACAATGATCCTTCTCTTCTTGAAGACTTAAAAACCTATGGCCGCCGAAACATTGCTTTGCTTACCATTGCTCCTACAGGCAGTGTAAGCATATGCACACAAACTACCTCGGGCATAGAACCAGCTTACCAGATAAGCTATACGCGTAAACGTAAAGTAAACCCAAATGACCGCAACGTGAAAAATGCGGAAAAAGACAGTTTGGGAGATTACTGGGAAAAATTTAATGTTTTCCATCACCATTTTCTTACATGGCTGAAACAAAACAACTACAATGTTGACGAAGTTAGGAAATACAGCCAGAAAGAACTTCAGGAAGTGATTGCAAAATCTCCTTATCATAAAGCGACTTCCAATGACATCGACTGGGTTTCTAAGGTAAAGATGCAGGGAGCAGTTCAAAAATGGGTAGACCATTCTATCAGTGTAACCGTAAACCTGCCCAAACAAGTATCGGAAGAGCTGGTCAGCGAAGTATACGAAACTGCATGGCGTAGCGGCTGCAAGGGTATGACCATATATCGTGACGGAAGCCGCTCAGGAGTATTGGTTGCAGAAGAAGAAAACAAGGATTCGACCGAGAAAATCAGATTTAAAGAAACCCATGCTCCAAAACGTCCGCGACTTATTGATGCCGAAGTTGTACGTTTTCAGAATGATTATGAAAAGTGGATGGCTGTAGTTGGATTGCTTGACGGCAGACCTTATGAGGTTTTTACGGGGCGCTCCGATGATTTTTACCTTCCTCAATGGGTAGAGAAAGGAAAAGTACTGAAACAAAGATTAGAAGACGGAACCAGCCGGTATGATTTCAAATTCCAGGATAAACAAGGCTATAATATTACGGTAGAAGGCCTGTCACGCTCATTTAACAAAGAGTACTGGAATTATGCCAAGCTTATCTCTGGTGTGTTGCGCCATGGAATGCCCATTAAACATGCTATTCACCTTATAGATAACCTCAACTTTGATACAGAAACCATAAACACCTGGAAAACAGGCGTTGTAAGGGCTCTTAAAAAGTATATACCGGATGGTGAAAAAGTGAAAGGCAAACTATGTCCTTCATGCGAACAGGAAAACACAATGGAGTATAAAGAAGGCTGCCTCACGTGCAGCAATTGCGGTTATTCTGCCTGTTAATTCAGCTTTATTCGGTCAACATTAAAAAAGCGTGGTTTTCCACGCTTTTTTTATTTAAAACCTGCGACGATAAATATTAAAATACTGATTGTCTCTGAATTGGTTGATTTTTTCAGCCAGAAACAAAAAAATTTGCAAACCTCTTTTCTGCAACCATTCTGCTGAATCGGGTTTTCGGTTACAGGCACGTGCAAAGTGCGCCATAACAGTATAATCCTTATCAACCAACCATTTTAAGGCTTTCTCATCATTGTCAATCGCAGCGTCTAAGGCGGCCAGATGAGGGTAATTATTATCCAGCAACCATTGAAATGCTTCTTCACTTCCGCGAATGGCTCCGGATAAGGCAGACAATTCCGGGTAGCCCCCTGCCGATAAAGCAAAGGTAAACGCTTTGGGCTGAGCAAACGACTCTCCAAAAGCTACCAGTATTTTTGCAGGATACTCCGTCATTGCCGACTTGTTATGACGGCTAAATTATAACACTTTATCAATTTCTGCTGCCAGTTTGCGGTCTTTTTCGGTAACCACGTCGCCGGCATCATGTGTAGATAATTTAATCGTAACCTGATTATAGGTATTCTCCCAGGTTGGATGATGTTCTGCTTTCTCAGCCAATAGCGCTACCTGCGTCATAAAAGAAAAAGCTTCTTTAAAATCTTTAAATTGAAAATGACGTATCAGTTGATTGTTTTCTTCTTTCCAGCTCATCGTATTATTTTTTATTGGTTTATAATCTATTGTAATGCCATTAACAACATGCTTTTTTAATTGTTTATGCCTGCAATAGTATCAGAACACCAAACAAAATGTGTGATCATCTGGTTTTAAAACCGTTTTTTGATGATTCACATTAATCTGTATCTTTGAAGAATCAGAATATGAGCAGACTTGAAGACATAAAAAAACCTGTAAAGGAACAAATTGCCGAATTCGAGCAAGTATTTAAAAAATCGATGAAAAGCAAGATTCCTTTGTTAGACAAGGTTACGCGATACATCCTAAAGCGAAAAGGCAAGCAGATGAGGCCCCTTTTTGTTTTTCTGACTGCCAACATGATTGATAGCGGTTCTGTATCACGATCCACATATCATGCAGCTTCCTTAATTGAGTTGCTGCACACAGCTACGCTAATTCACGATGATGTGGTAGATGATTCATATGAAAGACGTGGATTTTTTTCTCTCAACGCCTTATGGAAAAATAAAATCAGTGTTCTAGTAGGAGATTATTTATTGTCGCAAGGGCTACTGCTGGCTATTGATAATTCTGAATTTAATTTGTTAAGAATCGTTTCCAATGCTACCCGCGAGATGAGCGAAGGAGAACTACTCCAAATAGAAAAAGCCAGGCGGCTGGATATTCAGGAACCTGTGTATTTTGAAATCATCCGTAAAAAAACGGCTTCCCTGATTGCATCCTGCTGTGCTGCCGGCGCATCTTCTGCAGGAGCTAACAATGAAACGATTGAAAAAATGCGGCTTTTTGGTGAAAATGCAGGTATTGCTTTCCAAATCAAAGATGACCTTTTTGATTACCAGAAAACGCGTAAAACCGGCAAACCGAACGGGATTGACATCAAGGAGCAGAAAATGACCCTGCCGCTTATTTACATGCTCGGACAAGTTTCAGCCTTAGAGCGCCGCAAACACATCCATACTATCAAACGAAAAAATGAAGATTCTGAAAGTGTTGCCAAACTCATTAATCAGGTAAATGAAAGTGGCGGAATAGAATATGCCCAAACCCGAATGACAGAATATCGTGATAAAGCGCTGGCCATGTTGGACGAGTTCCCGGATAACGCATACCGTTCTTCTTTACGTGAGCTTGTGATGTATACTACCGAACGGAAAAAATAGCCTGTAGACTAATTGGTTTGAAGCTGATCTGTTTTTGTCCTTATCCCTGAAAACGTTGTTTATTCTTTGCTGTCGCGCTTTTGATCAATGAGCTTTACCAATTCCGGCTCAGCCACAATGCGTCCTCCACGGACCGTTGAGCCTAAAGCAATTGCTGCGCTCACCAACACCACATTTTTGATAATGTATTGTCCTTCTAAAGTCAATCCATAAGGAAACTGCGTAAACACCTCAGCCGGAAATATAAATATCGGAGTAATGGTCCCGACCATCTGTAAAAGCAATATTGCCAATGTCTCACGCATATAAATCTTAAAAACCAGCCCAATGCCAATAAGTGTCTCCCAAATTGCCAGCGTATAAATAATAAAACTTTCTCTCAGAAGGCCTAAGGTTAACACATCTATAGTGCGGATAGCCAGGCCCTGAGCCGGACTTAGGCCCGGAAAAAATTTTAGCATGCCAAACCAGAAAAACACAATACCAACGCTTACTCTCAAAAAAGGCATACTCCAGCGGGCCATCCATTCCGTTATAGGTTCGTCATACTTTTTTATAATACATTGTCTGTTTACCATCTCACTTGATTTATAATTTGTGAAATGATTAACACAACAATCGCGCTTTTGTTTAATTATTTATAGGTTCAGGTTAGACAATCATCCTATACCCTTATTTGAAAAATCCTGATAAAACTGGCAACAGATTTCACTTGTAGGCTACATGTCTTTTTTAAGTGTAAACGCAAAGGTAGTTCCTACATTGAATTTGCTTCTGACATTGATGGTTTGACCATGTGCTTCGATAATATGTTTAACTATAGCGAGGCCGAGGCCGCTTCCGCCCCGGTCTCTTGAGCGCGCCTTATCAGTGCGGTAAAAGCGCTCGAACAGCCGCGGCAGACTCTCTTCAGCAATTCCCGGGCCATCGTCGGTTACCTCACACAAGATATGGTCATGCATATCAAAAAAGCTAATCTTTACTGTGCCGTTATCTTTCCCATATTTAATGGCATTTTCCAGAAGATTATTAAACACCTGGCGAATGCGGTTGCGGTCAGCGTTAACGGTGATGGGTTTATCATATTTTTTCCGGAAAAACAAACGTATATTCCGTTCAGCTGCTTTCATTTCGAGCATATCCATCGTTTCACGGGCAAGGTGGACAATATTAAACCGTTCGTATTTCAGCCGCAAAGCGCCGGATTCCAGTTGAGAGATATCTTCCAAATCTTCAATTATTGATATTAACCGGTTCACGCTTCTTTCGCTGCGTTCAAGATACTGGCGGTTAATCTCAGGGTCATCAACCGCGCCATCCAGCAGGGTTAGTATATATCCCTGGATATTAAAAATAGGAGTTTTTAGTTCATGCGAAACGTTTCCGATAAATTCTCTCCGGTATTGTGCTCTTTGTTTAAGGTCTTCTATTTCCTGATATGTGTCTTGCTGCCACTGTTTTACTTCCTGGCTCACTTTTTCTATAGAGTCATGGTTCTGTCTTGCCGGCCGCGGATTGCCGGGCGATTTTTTAAAACGGTGAATGGTTTTATAGATCACCCTGATTTTTTTATAGATAAAAACTTCGATATAGCCTTTTAACAAATAGAAAGCGACTGTATAAAAAAGGAGCGCTGCCAATACAGCTAAGGCTGTTTCGTACAATCCCGGAGGTTCTCCTAAAATCCACAATAAGGCAAATATCAACCCAAAGAAAATGAAGCTTAACAAACCACCCACTACTAAAGAAAACCGCCCCGGGTCTGAGAGTTTCATAAAAAATCCTGATTATGTTTCAA
>CAYXJS010000043.1:0-2576 GCA_964465045.1 uncultured Bacteroidales bacterium
AGACGGGCTGAGATCATACCCATAGAACCTGATCCGGTTAGTACCGGTGTAGGGAAAAAAAGGGCTTTAAATATCGAATGGTTTTTTCCTCTATTTCCCATTCTAAGTTGAATTAATAAAACTTAGAATTATGAAATTATTTGTTCGGATTTTAACATTGCTGCTGCTGCCGTCATTTGCCTTTAGCCAATATACAGTTAACGGAGTAGTACTTGACGATGAAAGTGGCGAACCGCTGCCAGGTGCGCACATCAGGATGGAAAAGAGCTATAAAGCTGTGGTATCAGACAATCAGGGTCAGTTTACCATCAAGTCGCTAAGCGCTAACCGGGTGCATTTTACTGTATCGTTTGTAGGCTACAAACCGCTTGAGAAAAGCGCTTATATTGGCGCTGATACTACGATTACATTCCGTTTGCAGCCCCGCGCTGTGATGGAAGAGGAGGTCATT
This sequence comes from uncultured Bacteroidales bacterium, assembly GCA_964465045.1. GTDB lineage: Bacteria > Bacteroidota > Bacteroidia > Bacteroidales > JAIPAH01 > JAIPAH01. The sequence continues at coordinate 452 of CAYXJS010000043.1, forward strand.
ATCCGCGGCACGCGTGCAGGAAGCAATTCGCCGACGACTTATCAGAACATGCCGCGGGAAGAAATTTCTGAAGTGAACATGGGTCAGGACCTGCCTTATGTGATGTCTATGACACCTTCTGCGGTGGTGTCTTCAGATGCGGGAGCAGGGGTTGGATACACCGGGATGCGCATCCGGGGTACCGACCAGACACGAATTAATGTGACGATCAACGGTGTACCCTACAACGACCCGGAATCGCAGGGCGTTTTTTGGGTGAATTTACCTGACTTTGCTTCTTCTGTTGAAAACATCCAGATTCAGCGCGGAGTGGGAACCTCTACGAATGGAGCAGCAGCGTTTGGCGCTTCCGTAAATATTCAAACACAAAACTCTGAAAGCGATCCCTATGCTGAAATTCAAAGTGGCGCCGGCTCTTTCAATACATTCAGAAATACCGTTGAAGCCGGAACAGGCCTTATTAACGGCAAATGGGCGCTGGATACCCGTTTGTCTAAAATCAGTTCCGACGGGTTTATTGACCGGGCAGAATCCAAACTACGCTCTTTCTTTGTATCCGGAGGTTATTTTAGCGAAAGCACTATTGTTAAGGCAAATGTATTTTCCGGTAAGGAGCGCACTTATCAGTCGTGGAACGGAGTACCTCTGGTAAGACTGAACGATAACGTGGAAGGAATGCAGCGTTACGAAGATCATGGATTATATACTCCGGAGGAGACCGAGCATATGATAAATTCTGACAGCAGGACGTATAATTATTACACCTATGAGGATGAAGTGGATGATTATCAGCAAGACCACTATCAGCTTACTTTGTCTCATGGTTTTGCAGATAATTGGTTGCTGAATGCAGCATTACATTACACTAAAGGCGAAGGTTTTTTTGAGCAAATGAAAAAAGACGAATCTTTTACGGATTATGGTCTGGAGCCCGCAATTGTTGGCAATACCCAAATTGATGAGACGGATTTGGTTGGCAGGAAATGGCTGGATAATGACTTTTACGGCACTACGTTTTCATTGAATTACAGCAATGATATGGAATTTACGTTAGGTGGCGCTTATAACGAATATGAGGGCGATCATTTTGGAGAGATTATCTGGGCTCAGTATGCGAACCATTTTGATAAGGATTTTGAGTGGTATTTCAATAAAGGAACGAAAACAGATTTTAATATTTATGCCAAAACCAATTATCCGCTCAATGATGTATTGAATGTATATGGCGATCTTCAGTATCGCCGGGTGACTTATGATATTAATGGTATTCATGATGATTTGCGTGATTTGACGCAGTATCACGAGTTTGATTTTTTGAATCCTAAAGCCGGAATTCAGGCTGAGTTTAATGACCTCCACAGAGCCTATGCAAGCGTGGCAGTATCGAACCGTGAACCCAGCCGGGGCAATTTCAGAGACGCTGATCCGGGTGGAGTACCTCAAAGTGAGTGGCTGACCGATTATGAGTTTGGCTACAACTATAAAACCAACAGAGCGCGGATAAAGGCAAATCTTTACTACATGGATTACACCGATCAGTTGATCCTTACAGGTGAAATCAACAACGTAGGTGATCCAATTATGACAAATGTGGAGGATAGCTATCGTGCCGGAATTGAACTTGTGACAGGTTGGATGATTTTACCAGCGCTTACATGGGAAGCTAACCTGACGTTTAGCCAGAATAAAATCAAGGATTTCACTGCTTATGTGGATGACTGGGATAACTGGGGCGAGCAAAAGGAAGAATATATCGGTACTACGGATATTGCCTTCTCACCCAACATTATCGGCGGAAGCAAAATAAGATGGCAACCGGCAGAACGTCTTGAGGTTGACTTTTTATCAAAATATGTAGGAAAACAATACATCGACAATACAGCCAGCGAGAAAAGAAAATTGGATCCTTATCTGGTGAATGATTTGATGATATCCTATAAGATCAAGACCGGATGGGTAAAGAACATGGAGCTGAGCCTGCAGGTAAACAACATCTTTGACGAAGAATATGAAACCAATGCCTGGGTTTATCGCTATCATTACAACAATGATTATTATAAAATGACCGGATATTTTCCGCAAGCCGGAACGCATATCATGGCCGGATTAAAAATCAAAATGTAAA
>CAYXJS010000043.1:2676-17688 GCA_964465045.1 uncultured Bacteroidales bacterium
TATTTTCCGCAAGCCGGAACGCATATCATGGCCGGATTAAAAATCAAAATGTAAACAAAACAGAATCAGTTTGTTGTATAAAAAGCCTTCAGCTCCTGTATTACCCTGATCTGAAGGCTTTTTAGTTTCATCTATGAGCATTATTTCATGTTCATATTTTTACTGATTTTGGTAAATGAAATTGATGGTTTTTAAAAACCGCCGGTTAATGCTAAAATGATTTTAAATTGTAGAATACCTTTAGCATTACTGCTGCAATCTGTTATCTTTGTGAAAGAAACAAAAGTGAAAGCTATGAAGAATTTCGAGAACATTAATCAGATTCTGGATTTTGCGATGCAATCTGAGCAGGAAGCGGTAGATTTTTATACTGAGCTTGCCGAGCAGGCTTCCAACAAGGAAATGGAAGACATATTCAAGCAGTTTGCCAAAGAGGAAATGGGCCACAAATCCCGGATCATGAATATTAAGGAATCAGGGCAGTTTACTGTACCTGAGAAAAAGGTTACCGATCTCAAAATCGCTGATTATACCGTTGATGTGCAACCTCATCCCAACATGAAGTATGATGAGGCTTTGGTAGTGGCTATGAAAAAGGAAAAAGCTGCTTTTAAGCTTTATAACGATTTGGCCAATCGCGCACCTGATCAGAACATGAAAAACCTGTTCTTATCGTTAGCACAAGAGGAATCAAAACACAAGCTGCGCTTTGAACTTGAGTATGATGACTTCGTGATGCGGGAGAATTGATTTTGGTTATAGTTCATGTTTCAGCTCTTCTGTAAGTAAAATGTATGAGTTCAGTTTAATAAGTTTGTATGTTTCTAAGTTTATAGGTTATTAATATGAAAATCAATAACTTACATACAGTAATGCAGTTTTTATAACATTTTGATAATACGAATATTATATAATTTAGTACAAACAAGGGGTCCTTTTTAGACCAGATTCATGCATTTGTTTGTTAAACAATAGTTCTGAGTAATTGTCTATTATTGACAATGTTAAGAAATCGTTTTTCTGATAAGGATAACCGCTTCCCTGATTTTATTATTGCCGGTGCTGCCAAAGCCGGCACTACTTCTTTGTCTCGTTACCTGAATGCTCACGAGAATATTTTTATTCCGTCACAAGAACTAAACTACCTGGCTTTTGCCAGGGAAAAAGGGAATTTCCGGGTTTTGGATACGCCTTTCATTGCTTCACCTGAGGATTACCTCAATAAATTTTCCGGGGTTAAAAGCAGTACCAAAGGAGATAAATCCGTAAGTTATTCTTATCTCTTTTACGTTGATGAGGTGATTCATAATATTTTTACTTTTTTTCCACATCCTGAAAAAGTAAAGATCATTTTGATACTCAGGCAACCGGTAGAAAGGATGTTTTCGCAATATGTTTTTAACCTGGAGCGCCATGAGCATTTGCCTTTTTGGGATGCGGTTGAGGCCTGGCCTCAACGAAGGGAAAAAGGCTGGGTTCCTTCTTATGACTACCTTGGGGCAGGTTATTATGCCTATGCCTTAGAACAGTTTCAAAAACATTTTCTAAATACAAAAGTGATTTTCTTTGAAGATTTGAAAAACCATCCGCAGCAATTATTAAAGGATTTGGCGGCATTTCTTGCGGTAAGCAATCATTTTCAGCGTATTAACAAGACGTATAATGTCTCTGGCGTTCCCAAAAACCCGGTTGCTCAGCGTTTTTTCAGGATGATGCGAAATAATCATATCAAACCGTACATAGATTCCTGGTTGCCACATTCTGTAAAACGAAATATTTCTGAACTTATGAAAAGCAAGTTATATATTAAACCGCAATTGCCTGAATCTGATTTAAAAAGATTTAATCCTTATTTTTCTGAGGATATTCAAAAAGTGGAAAGATTAACCGGTAAGGATTTAACCCATTGGAAATGATGAAAAAACTAAGAAATGTATTTCTCACCGGCGCCAGTGGATATTTAGGGCAGTACCTGGCTGATGAGCTGGTCAAAAGCCAAAAGACGGTAATTGCCTTAACCCACAAAAATCCTTTACGGGAAGAGTTAGCAGGACTAAAGCAACTAAAGGGTAGCTTAAGCCACTTTGACTGGAGCAATCTGGAAGCGAATCTGCCGGAGGTGATATTTCACACTGCCCGCATGGCCGGGAAAAATCGTCAGCAACGCAAAATAGCGGCTTTGCAGAACTGCAAAGCAAATGAAAAATTGCTGCAATGGTTAGGTTCACTGCCTCGTCCACCTTTGTTGGTGTTTGTTTCCGGGACATTGGTTTACGGTTCTCACGGTGAATCGCTTGTGGATGAATCGGTGCATCCAAACCCCATCAGCTTTCAGCGCGAATATTTTGAAGCTGAGAAACCCATCCTGGAAAAGATGTATTCAGGAAAGCTCCCGATAGTGATTGTAAGGCCTCCGTGGATATATGGCCCGGGCTCGTGGCTTAAGGCTTTTTACCTTAATCCTTCACAAAAAGCAGGGTATGTACCTGTGTATGGCAAAGGCGGGAACCTGATGAACTTTGTTCATGTTAGAGATGTGGCCGGTATGATCATACATGTAGCAGAGAAATATCCCGAAAACGGCATATATAACATCACAAGCGATGCAACCTTAACACAAAAAGAATTTGGCCTCAAACTTGCTGAGCTGACTGCCCTTAAAATACGCCATAAACCTTTGTGGTGGATGCGCTTACGATTTGATAAAGCTGTGGCAGAGGCATTTTCTTTTTCGTTGAACGTTACTACAGAACATAAAGGCCTTTTCGCGGATTATCGTTTTTATTATCCTGACTTTGATGAAGGTCTGAAAGAAGTATTGATCTGTGAAAGAGTTCATTAAACAATATGGGCTCTATTCCAATCTATGAGTGATTTCTGTATAAATATCGCCAACTGCCAACTGCTTCTTGCCAACTGAACTTAACGATCTAAATAATTTCTGTATGTGTATAATTTATATTTGACACTAAGACCTAAAAAACCTGTTACAAATCATTGAGCTATTAACATCCAGTAATCAGAACAGAGCCATAGTTTATTGTTCTGAAGCTTTTGGTTGTGCTTTGAGGATATAAAGGCTGTATTCTCCGTTGTTCCAAAAAGCTGTTTTTTGAAGTAACCTATCGATCTTCCACAGCGGCTTTTCCAGGAAAGGAAGCTTTTTCAAATAGCCAGAGGCATACCAGGGTGGATAGAGAATAGAATAACCCCGCTTATGAATAATTTTGAACTCGGGCTCTACAGCCTGTTTAATGATCTTGAAGCTATATACATTACTTGGCAAATCTCTGCCGGGAGAATATCCTTTCCATCTGTTCTGAAAGCGGGCAAACATCTCAGAAAATTTCAACTTCAGCATTTTAATAAAAACATCCATCACATAATAGCGGTTTACACTGGTAAACACGAAGGTAGCATTATCTGATACAACTTTGCGGAGCGTTTTTATGGCTGCTTTCAAATCGATAACAGTATTTAATCCTCCGAAATACACGAATATCAAATCAAATTTTTTCCCGGGAAAAAGTGCGGGTATATCTTCAACGCTGCCTTGTTTTACAACTCCATTGTTCAGCTTTTCCTGTTTCAGGTTGTTTTTGGCAATCGATACCATTTTTTCAGATACATCAATGCCATAAATGTTTTTTTCAGGATAGCTCTTGCAGAAATGAACCAGATCAATACCGGGACCGCAGCCGATTTCCAGCGCATTGCTAAAACTGAACTTTTCCATGTGAATTCTGAAGTGCCGGCGGATTTTTTGCAAGACCGCGTTTTCTTCATAGCGTTTTTCAAAGAGGCGGGCGTCTTCATCAAAATGACTTGCAACTTTCTGATAGTATTGTTCTGTTTTATTCATGTTCCCAATAATTGATGTGTGTTTATTGCTTTTGATTGTGATTACACCCGGGATAATCTCTTCACGTTTTTACCTGTTGGCACTTGCTTTTTGATGTACCGTAGCTTTTTGGAAGTACTCGGTCTTTTTGCGTTCAAAGGAATCCAAAACTATTACCTGAAAATCGACAGGATGATGTTTAGACCTGTTTTTTTCGGTGTAAAACGCTTTTTGAAACGCATCCCGGTTCATGTGATGGAATTTCTTATTGCGATGATTTGCCGTAATGCGCATAAAGTAATCATCCAGTTTATTAAAGATGGCTGGTTTTAAGAAGAGCTCCAAGAGGTGCTGGATTTTTCCGCCGTTAGTGACAACATATCTGGAATCACGCTTTTTTGCATAAGGAAAGTAGTTGTGTATCCAGGCATTTATTTCCATAAACCGCTCATATAGCTTATAATTATAGACCGGAATAATAGTGGCGGCTTCTGTGGCACTGTAGTGGGTTTTTGACAGAATTTCAAGAGAGTTCTCATCAACAAAATAGTTCAGGCAAAAGTATTTGTATGAATTGAAAAGAAATACCTTTTTGAAAAGGATAAGCAACGTACGTGCGATCCATAACCTGCCGGGCGCAGTAACAATGAAGAAGTCGATATCGCTTTCTTTATTCGCTCTGTGCTTGGATAAAGACCCAGAGATGAATATCCCTCTGACAAAAGGAAACCGGGAAGTGAGCCTGGCAATCCACTGCGAAATCCTAAAATACCTGTTTACCTTTTTTTGCTCAGATATTCGCTGCTCTACCGTCCATTTTTTATGCGGAAGAAAGAAGTATCCTTTGTTTTTTTCTATTTTGCCTTCCGATTCAAGCTTATTAAGTCCTTCATCAATTTTATATGGTGGCATTTTGGCAAAATTATACAGTTCATCTTTGGCAAGAGGATGATCAAAAATATCAAAATACAGCATGATATTCAAAATATCATCCTCCGGTAAAGGTTCAGGACTACTATGTAGATACTTTGCTGTCATAAAACTGTTGTTATTCTGTAATAATTAGCATAACTAACGGCACCTAATTTAATTTCCGACAGGTTCGATCTGTATTTCATGTTTAATCGCAGTGTTGTAAAATCATGTTCATAATACATCATCCGATGCAGCATTGTTCATTTTCAGTTGGTTCTCCATATTTATAAGCATGGCTGTCATACCCCAGAACAGGGCCGCGATTTTATCGGTATGTAAAAAGTAGTTGAAAAAACCATGAAAATAATATGTTGATAAGCCAAGCATCAATGCGGCAGCAAATAATCTGTGCTGTTTGTTTTGTGAGTGCAGATATACCTTGAATCCACTTCGCAAAGCAAGGATAATTATGGCAACAAATGACAGAAATCCCGGCAATCCGGATTCTGAAAGCGGTTTTAGATATTCTGAATGTACGCCACCAACATCACCGAACCACGTGCTTATGCGGGTCATATGATCTTCATTTTGATAAGGCGCATACTGAAAGGGATAAGTACCCGGCCCAAAACCCAGTACCGGTTTTTCCCTGAACATATTCAGTGCACTTTCCCAGCGGTTGATGCGCTCCAGGTTTGATGCGCTGGTTTTGATATTTATGGCGGATTTTAAATGTTCTTGGACACCACCGCCACGTTCGCTTCGGATTTGGTTGAGTTTATCCAATGCGGGGTTTCGCAGGCTAAACGCCACTACGACTATAATCCCTATTCCGGCAAGGAAGTAACCAAAGCGTACTTTGAACAAGAGAATTGCTCCTAAAATCAACATAGCGCCTACACTAAGCCAGGCAGCTCTTGAGTAGGACAGAAAAATTCCGGTTAACAAAAACGGGATTGCGGCAATAAACATAAGCTTTAACCATGGAGGTTGCAGCCTGGAGAATAACGTTAAGACCGAGACCGGAAGCAAAAGAGCTAAGAGCGCTCCGTAAACCGTATGGTCTTTAAATAATGGCTCGGGCGCCCAGCCGTTTACTTGCGGTATAAAACCAAACTGTGCATGTTTTGCAGTAGCCCAAATCACCGTAAAAATAACAGTAAATGAAAAAAGCCCAAGTAGCTTAAAAAAGTCTTCCGGCTTTAGGGTTAATATCCAGAAATAAAAAGCAAGCAGGAATACGCTCCGGATAAATACATATTTTAATGAAACAATAAGCATTGTACCCGTAAAGGAAGTGAAAAGCATCCAGCCTAAATTAATCACTAATAAAAGGGTAAGAGGATGAGGTTTTGAAATAAGTCTTCTAAACTGTGGTGCTGAAATCAATTGAAAAAGCACCAATGCTGCAAAAGGCAAAATGAGGATTTCTCCGGGAATACTTATTCCGAGGCTTAATCCCAAATCTTCAATATTTACTGAAACAGGTAAAAGCAGGAATATAGCGGAAAGGTAAACAAAAGGCTTATAAAAGATAAAATAACTGAAAAGCACCGCAAACGGGAAAAGTGCAGCCGTCAATCCTAAAGTTTCGCTTTGAAGAAAAACAGCAAAAAACAACAACGGCAGCCAGAGGGCAAATGGAAGAATAATTATTGCTTTTTTCCGGGTGTTACTTTTCATCTTGTTTTAAGGTTTTGCTGAGCAAAAGAACACTGATGGCTAAAACAAAAGCTAAAACCATGCTGCCTGCAGTTAAGAGCAGCGTTCGCGGCCGGGTTTTCTCGTATGAGGGATGCGCTTCACTGAAGGTATATGCCGCAGGAGTGGGCTGCTCATATTCAGAAAGCGCCTGTTCATATTTTTCACGGAGACGGTTTAGCGAGTTTACATGATTTTTTAGATTCTCTTTCATTAACTCGATATTAGCGCTTTGGATCTCGGGATTTAATTCAGACTGAAGATTTAATTTCTTAGCCATCAGCCTGTCATGAAGAGAGCGGTTTTGGGCAATAGAAAATGTTAGCGTGTTATAATGATTAGCATCAGCTTGTAAGGAATCCAGCCGGGATTTTTGTTGTTGTTTCAGGAAAATCAAACTTTGAAAAGTTGCTTCAGTTTTTGCAAGGGAGTCTTCCCATTCTTGCTCCTTATAAACCTTCCGGGCAGATTTATATATGTTTAGATTGTTTGTTGTCTTGTTTAAATCTGATTTCAGCGTTTCGATTTGCTGGTTCAGGTCATGAACACTATGTTTTCTTTGTATTGCATCAAGCTCCTGACGCAACAAACTTATTTCTGACTCTAACTGAGACACATCCTTTTCAATTTTATCGATGGCCCTGGAGGCTTGCTGCTTTTGATATTGCATGATGTGTTGACTGAGGGAGTCTACTTCCTGTTTTTTGTTGTGGTATTCTTTACGTAAATAAACCAGCTTCTTGTGTGTGTTGGCCTTAAAAATATTTTGATTGATGGCGTTGGTTATTTCTACAATGCCATTAGCAAGGCGGGATGCAAACTCCGGATCATGATCGCGAACTTCAATTTTAATCGATTTGTAAAGCGTTCTTTCAAAACTCGTATTGCTTGTGAATACCTTTCTAGTTTCGTTTAGTTGTTTGTTTTTTGGGGCCGTTATGCTGTAATGCTCTGTTAGGTTAAAGTGATGAATAACTGAGTCTTTTACCCGGGCAGTTTCAAGCAATTGTAACAACAAAAGCGTGCTTCCCTGGCTGAGTTTCATTTCATCATGCTCTTGATTTCCGGCAGGATAAACAATGGCTGAGGATGTATATTCGGGAGTGATAAAATGGGTTGCGAAATACACTATTATGCCGGCTAAAAGGCTGAAACCTGCAATATACCATTTGTTTTGTTTTAAGATGGCAATGAACCAAAGGTTATCTGAGTGTTTGCCAGACTGCTTCATGCTATTTGATTTAATAAGTAAAACAAAAACATGTAAATATGTTCATTTTTAGTGAATTAAAAACTGAGCTGAATTAAATTATTTAAAAAGCCAAACTAAAATTGTTAAAATAGTGTTAATGAGAAAACTAAATGGCCTTATTTGCGTTTATTAATCACATCCGACAGCAATCTACAGTTGGATGTCCATAATTAGGGTTTTGTTGATTTAGTGGTCTGACACCAACACCGGGGCTTTTCTCTCCATGGTTTTTGCTCCGGTGTTGTTTTTTATTTTAACCCTAATTTAACTACCCTTTATTAAAAGTATATTTTTAAATGGATAAAAATCACTTCTACACTTCGATGTCCTATAATTATTTCGTAATTTTGATATAAAGATTCATTGATAGAAGAAATGAAGCAAAGAGTATATATAGATACTTCAGTAATTGGAGGTTATTATGACCAAGAGTTTACAGAGTGGTCAAAGAGCCTATTTGATGATTTCAATTCAGGAAAGAGAATTGCTGTTCTTTCAGATCTAACGTTGGATGAGTTAAGAGATGCTCCTGAGAGAGTAAAGGAAATTTTAGATACGATTCCAGAGGAATCTATAGAAATTTTGGCGATTGATAATGAAACGAAGGAGCTAGCTGATAAATACATTAGTGAGAAGGCTGTCACTGAAAAATACTATGAAGATGCATTACATATTGCTATAGCTACAATTAGTCAAGTCAGTGTTTTATCAAGTTGGAATTTTAGGCTTATAGTGAATCTGGATAAGATACGAATGTATAATGCCGTAAACCTGAAAAACGGATACAGTTTATTAGAGATAAGGACACCACGGGAAATTTTAAATAGTGAAGAAAATGAAAACGGATAAAGATTTTGATGCAGTTAAAATGATGCGCGATATAAGAGAAAAAAGGCACACCGAATATAAGTCAAACCCTGAGTTGAGAGAGAAGCGGTTGAAAGCTATCAGGAAGAAATATTCTGCTAAGATCAGAAAAAATACAACCTCAAGCCACTAGCAGCTTATCATATCGTATTTAGAAAGGATGTAGTCTTACTTAACAGTGATGGCTTCTATTTACAGCTAAACTAAACCTATTCAGGAACTCTCCACATAAATGTGCCGTTTTCAAGAAACTGAATGGTTTGTTGTACGCTTTGTTCTGCTTTTCGTTCTACAGCTTCCTTTGTATTGAAGGCATTATGAGGTGTGAGTATGACTTGCTCATGCTCTTTTAATTCCTGAATGGCTTTCACCTTGGGGTTGCTGCTGGCTTTATTGGAGCGAAGGCTTACAGCAAGCTCTTTTTCCTCTTCATACACATCCATTCCAATCCCGCCAAGGTGATCCTCTTTGAGAAGACTAAGCAAGTCTTCTGACACTGAGAGTTCCCCGCGGCTGATGTTGACAAACACAGCGCCTTTTGGCGCTTTTTTCAGGGTTTTGTAGTCAAAATATCCTTCGTTGTGTTCTGTCAGGTTCATGGCACACACAATAAAATCTGCTTTAGCAATTGCCTCAGAAGGATCATAGTATTTAAAATCCGGGAATTTATGGTCGATATCCACAGGGTAAATATTCATCCCCAATGCCTGGCTGATGCTTACAAGCTGTGAGCCGATATTTCCTACGCCCACAACAGCCAGGTTTTTGTTCAGCAATTCAGCTCCGGTGATCCCATCTCTATGAAAGGTATCGAAGTTTTTTATTTGCATTTGTAATTTGCGTGCCAGCGCCAGCATAAGCATGAGCGCCTGCTCTGCCACAGCACGGTGACTGTACAACGGAAGATGGCCCATAGGCATATCAAAACCGGTTGCTTTCTGATACTGTTTTAAGTGGTCATATCCTGTGCTGCGCGACAAAATGCCGTTTATTTCCTTACTCCAGGCAGCAGGAATAGCCGATTGCGTACGGATGCTGATGAGTTTTGCAGGCGGCGTGGTTGCTCCGTATTCCTGGATGGTTTTCCAGGTGTACCCGGCGGTAATGTCTGAGGGCATGTGCGATTTGATTTTTTTGGCCTCTTCATCAAAGGCTTCGTAAAAAAAGACGTCCATAATTTTTTCTGTAAAAGTAAGAACTATTTGCGTTTTTGAGGATCTGCCGGGAACAAAATTGAAAAAACGGGTTTCTCATGAATGATGAAATCACGAATTAATCGCACTTTTGCAGAATCATGGAAAAGCCACTCTTAAAAGATAAGAATCTACACATTATTTTCAGCATTACCCTGATAGCAGTGATGGGCGTATCTTCTGTAACGCCTGCTTTTCCTGTAATCCGCGACTCGCTTGATTTAACCAACCAACAAGTAGGTTTGATGATAACGCTTTTCAGCGGGCCCGGAATTGTTTTAACGCCATTGCTGGGAATCCTTGCGGATCGTTTCAGCAGGAAAGTGATTCTGATTCCCTCGCTGTTCCTTTTTGGCCTTGCCGGGATTGCGATTTTCTTTACTGAAAACTTTCAGCTTTTGTTGATTATGCGCTTTATCCAGGGTTCTGGGGCTGCATCATTAGGAGCGCTAAATACGGCCCTTATCGGGGATATCTTTTCTCCTCAGGACCGGCCTAAAGCGATGGGGTACAACGCAAGTGTTTTGAGTATAGGCACCGCTTCTTACCCGGCGATTGGCGGGCTCCTGACATTAATTGGATGGCATTACCCGTTTTTGCTTTCGGTGCTGGCTATTCCGGTGGGATTGGCTGTTATTTACAGGCTGAATAACCCTGAGCCAAAGGATCATGAACCGCTTAGAAATTATTTAAAGCAAACCAAACGGACTATATTACGGCTTCAGGTATTTTTAGTTTTTATAGCATCATTTGTTTTATTTATCAACCTTTATGGCGGGTTTTTAACGTATTTGCCATTACTGCTGGATGAAAAATTTTCTTCAGGCGCTTTTGAAATCGGGATACTCATGACGGTTATGTCGCTCGTAACGGCTGCTATATCCTCTCAGTTAGGCAAAATCAATAAAAGATTTTCCAATGCTTCTCTCATTGGTTTTGGATTTCTGATGTACGGGCTTAGCTTTATAATTATGCCTGTAATGCCGGGAGTGTTATGGGTTTTTATACCTGTGTTCCTTTTTGGAGCCGGTCATGGAGTATTGTTTCCCAGCATTCAGAACAGGCTTACACATCTTTCCTCACTGAAATACCGCGGGGCTCTGATGTCAGTTAATGGTATGGTTTTGCGGGGTGGTCAAGCTGCCGGACCTTTGGTAGTGGGTTGGTTCTATACTTTTGGCGGAATGAATGAAGCTTTCTGGATAACTTCAGCGCTTTCATTAATTATGGTGTTTCCGCTGTATTATTGGTTGAGTCCGCTTGAATAACATATCGTTTTCCATCAATAGCCGGCACCGTATTTTGAAAATATGTGCGGGCTTCGGTAAGCAGGGGTGTAAGCGTATTGTAACGTGCGGAATAATGGCCAATCATCAGCTTACTGGCATTCGCCTTTTTGGCGATAACAGCCGCCTCCCTCGCGCTGGCATGGTATTCCTGCAGTTTAGCAGTGGGTGCATCGCCATCAACAAAGGTTGCTTCATGATAGAGTAAAGTAGCATCTTTTATGTAAGGAATCACTTCTTCATAGTATCCGGTATCACTGCAAAACGCATATTTGCGAGGAGAGGGTGGACGGGTAGATACTTCCTCGGCACGGATAATTTTCCCATCGCTCAAAAAGTAGTCCTGCCCGTTTTTTAGTATGTCGTATGCCTCATAAGGCAGATCCAGGTTTTGGATTTTTTCTTTGATCAGGCTGCGCTTTACGTTTTTTTCTGTAAAAACAAATCCGTTTGCCGGAACGGAATGCTTCATGGGGAAGGTTTGAATCCTGAGCAAGTCATCATCCAATAAAATGCTATCTTCGTTTTCATCAATGATGTGAAAAAAAAGCGGAAAAGAGAGGGTGGTTTTTGATGCTTCGAACTGCATGTAAATAATTTCTTCTAATGGAGCATGACTGTATATATGCACCGGTGCTTTGCGGTGAAAAAGGTTATAGGTTGAAAGCAGGCCGATGAGCCCATAGAAGTGGTCGCCGTGCAGGTGCGTGATAAATATACGTCCGATTTTATGGAATGGAACCCCGAAGCGTTGCATTTGTATTTGTGTCCCCTCTCCGCAATCAATTAAAAAATGACGGCCTTTGAAGCTAACCATGTGCGATGTTAACCCCCTGCCTTTATGAAAAGTGGCAGAGCTACTTCCGAGTACGGTAACAAAAAAATCCATTTTTATTTGTTTTAAATCCACTGCCTGGCAGGGCGAATTGACAGCCATATTAGAAAATGCCTGTAAAACAAAACTATACTAATTAGTTGAAGGTTCCAAAATAAAACACAAAAAAACCGGATGCTATCACAGCATCCGGTCCTGAATGTTATACCGAAACCCGGTTTATTTGTCATCCTTTTTTTCAGAAGTGTCGTCTTTATCAGATGTATCTTCTTTTTTTTCCTCTTTGGGTTCTCCGGTTTTTGCTTCTGAAGATGTTTCAGCATTTTCTGCTTTCTGCTCCTCTGCCTTTTCAGGTTCTTCGGTTTTCTTATCTTCTTCAGCTGTTTTGTTTTCAGCCTTCTCCTCAGCGGGCTTTTCTTCCTTAGCCTTTGCTTCAGCCTTTGTTTCAGTCGGCTTTTTTTCCTCAGCTTTTTTATCTTCGGCTTTCTCTTCAGCTGGCTTTTCTTCTTCAGCTTCCTTTTTTGCTTTGGCTACCGCTCGTTTTGCTTCTTTTTCCTTTTCTTTCTTTTCTATTTCAGAAGCTTTTTTACGTGCGGTTTTTTTCTCATCCTGTTCCATTTCGGATTTCAGGTTAGCTAATGCATCCAAGTCACCAAGAGTGGCTTTTTCTGCGCTTTCCTTCATTTTTTTCACAGCCTTCTCAGTAGCTTTGCTTTCCTTGGCTTTAGAAGCCTTTTCCTTGGCTTTTTCCTGAGCTTGTTTGTCTTCAAAGATACGGCTGTAAGAGAGTACAATACGCTTGTTCTCTTTCGAGAATTCAATCACTTTGAAATCCATCGTTTCATCGGTTACATCGCTACCGTCTTCGTTTTTCAGATGGCGGGCCGGAACAAATCCTTCCACACCATAAGGCAGAGATACTACTGCGCCTTTGTCATTACGGCTGATGATGGTTCCTTTGTGGATGGAACCTATGGTAAACACAGTTTCAAACACATCCCACGGATTTTCTTCGAGTTGCTTGTGGCCTAAGCTCAGACGACGGTTTTCCTTGTCTACATCCAGCACAATCACTTCAATTTCCTCACCGATTTGTGTAAACTCAGCAGGGTGCTTGATTTTCTTGCTCCAGGAAAGGTCTGAGATGTGGATAAGTCCGTCAACGCCTTCTTCCAGTTCAACAAAAATACCAAAGTTGGTAAAGTTCCTTACTACAGCTTTATGCTTGGAGTTGACAGGATACTTTTCCTCAATGTTTTCCCATGGGTCTGGAATGAGTTGCTTCATACCCAGCGACATTTTGCGCTCTTCGCGGTCGAGGGTCAGAATAACAGCATCCACTTCGTCACCTACTTTCAGGAAGTCGTGTGCTGTGCGCAGGTGCTGTGACCATGACATCTCAGAGACGTGAATCAGTCCTTCTACACCGGGCTGTATTTCAACAAAAGCGCCATAATCGGCCAGCACTACAACTTTGCCTTTTACTTTGTCGCCAACCTTGAGGTTCTCATCCAGAGAATCCCATGGGTGCGGAGTAAGCTGCTTCAGGCCTAAGGCAATGCGTTTCTTGTTTTCGTCGAAGTCGAGGATAACCACTTTGATTTTCTGATCGAGTTCTACCACTTCTTCGGGGTGGTTTATCCGGCCCCATGACAAGTCAGTGATGTGAATCAAGCCGTCTACGCCGCCAAGGTCTATAAACACCCCATATGAGGTGATGTTTTTGACCGTACCCTCGAGTACCTGACCTTTTTCCAGTTTGGCAATAATTTCAGCACGTTGCTGTTCAAGCTCGTCTTCGATAAGGGCTTTGTGAGAAACCACCACGTTTTTATATTCATGGTTGATTTTAACCACCTTAAACTCCATACTTTTGTTCACATACATGTCATAGTCGCGGATGGGCTTAACATCGATTTGTGAGCCGGGGAGGAAGGCTTCAATTCCAAAAATATCGGCAATCAAACCACCTTTAGTGCGGGATTTAACATGACCGCGGATGATTTCATCGTTGTCATAGGCTGCGTTTATGCGTTCCCAGGCTCTGAGCGTACGGGCTTTCCTGTGAGACAGGATAAGCTGTCCGTTCGGGTCTTCCTGGTTTTCTACGTACACTTCAATTTTATCACCGACTTTCAAATCGGGATTATATCGCAGTTCATTTAGTGGAACTACACCATCAGATTTATAACCAATGTTTACGACAACTTCCTTGTTATTTTTTGAAACGATAACGCCGTCGAGTACTTCGTGCTCTGCTATCTCGCTGAGCGTTTCCTCATAGCGAGATGCAAGCTGTTCGCGTTGCTCTTGGTTATAGTTGTCTTCGCTTTCGTCAATGGCATCCCAGTCAAAATCTTCGATAGGTGTTTTTACCTCTTTTTGATTTCGTTCCTGAACTTGCTCTTTGACCTCTTCAACATCAGGCTCTTCTATTTTTTCTTCTATTTTTTCTTCTGCCTGTTCTTCACCTACATCTTTCTTTTCGAGGATTAACTCATCCGATGCAGGTACTTCTCCCGGCTTCACCGGACTAGCTTCCTGTGTTTCTTCTTTGGGTTCTTCCTTAGAAGGTTCTTCCTGATGGGCAGCTTCGTTTTTCAACTCTTCTGCGTTTTGATCTTTGTTTTGTTCTGTCATTAAATGTATTTACTGACTGTGGCAAAAAGGCTCGATGATATACCCTGATGCCAGATTTTACATTAAATTATAGTCTGAATAACCTGATCATCGACAAGTTACTCTTTGAGAAAAATCAGGGTGCAAAAGTAATTATATTTTTATCCACAGCCAAGAATTTCTTAGCCTTTCAAGTATTTATCCTTGAGGTTTGGGCGTTGCTCTGTTTGTAGGTTACTAAGTTGGTAGGTTGTAAGTTTGTTGTTGTAATTGATTGTAGTTCATTGTCATTTGTAGTCATTTATCTTAGTTTTTGGTAATTCATGGCTTCTTTTATTGCCAATGAATACACGAATAATATCCAAATTGTTATTAAGGCATGGAGAACTACCCAAAAACCCGAAATTCGACAAATAACGAATTAACTATTCACTTAATCAACTTAATAAACCAATCTTGCGCCAAGCAAAGCCCGTAATAGGGGGATAAGAAGCGTTCTTTGA
>CAYXJS010000044.1:0-17449 GCA_964465045.1 uncultured Bacteroidales bacterium
CAATTGGCTTTTTACTAAATGGAATTTCTGCAATAAAATCGCTGAAGCCTCGGGAGCAAAGGATACTGATTCTTTATTGTCATTATGCGATGTGGGGCAATTTTCTTGGCCTGATACTTCGGGATGACATTTCTTAAGAGGGGCTTAGAAAGGAAAAAGGGCGAGCCGACACCATGTAAAGATCTATTAGCGTCGGCTCGTCTTTTTCCCCACATTATCCTCAAATTGCAGTCATTCTGATGGAGCCGACGCAGGAGGCGACTGAAGAATCTGGTGGTTTATAGCAGAAAACCTTATATCGAACTCACATTAAATCCATTATAGTTTCTTAAACGTATGTAAGGTATTCTAACTTCAAGATGCCTTATAATTAATCTTTAACCCGAAACAAATCCATGTAAATTTAATACTTTCTTAAGTGCTGTATTTTAGAAAATAACCTATCTTTATGGGCATGATAGTTACGCTGATTAATGGAAATACACCGGACAATAAACCTTTCGATGATTTTATTGAAAAGGTCTTGTCGCAGGCAGCTGCGGAGGAGGTTTTCCGGTTTAACCTGGATGAGATGGATATCCGTTCCTGTATTGGTTGCTGGGATTGCTGGATCAAAACGCCGGGGCTCTGCGTGCATAACGATGACATGCAACAGGTTTATCCTAAAGTGATGGAGTCGGATCTGCTGTTGTTTTGTTCGCCGCTGGTGGCGGGATTTCCCAGCTTCAGGGTAAAGATGTTGATGGACCGGCTCATTCCGTTGGTACATCCTTATATCCTGCTTTATCACAACGAGTGTCACCACCGGAAACGCTACGAAAAATATCCTGACCTTGGTTTCATCCTGCAAAAGGAAAAGGAAACCACCGCCAATGATTTGAAAATCCTTGAGGATATGTTTACCAGACTCTCACTGAATTTTCATGCCGATGTAAAGTTTATTCGCTCTATGGATCATCACACTTCAGAAAGTATCGCTCATGAGATTAGCAGTATTTAACGGATCGCCACGCAAGAAAACCGGAAACACACGGATTCTGCTCGACAGGTTTGTGGAGGGATACAAAACAGTGAACACGGATGTGGTTTTCGGAGCTTACCTCAAAGACATGCAAAAGACTGAGGAGAATGTCAAATATTTTCAGGAGGCCGATATCGTCATCATTGGTTTTCCGCTCTACACCGATGCGATGCCCGGCGTGGTCAAGTACTTTTTCGAAAAGCTTTGGTATGAGAGGCCACTTGTTAAAAAGCTGGGCTTCATTGTCCAGTCGGGATTCCCGGAAGCAATTCATTCCACTTTCGTGGAAAAATATTTGGAACGATTTGCAGAGAACCTGGGTTGCGAATATCTCGGAACGGTCATCAAAGGGGGAGGAGAGGCCATCCGGCAAACGCCTGATAAGCGTAACAGAAAGCTGTTTGAACAATTCAGGGAGCTGGGAAAAGGCCTGGCGCAAACGAAGCAACTGGATGAAATAATTATTAAAGAGTTGCGCAAACCTTACATCTTTCCTGTACCAGTGCGAGTTGTTTTCAGGCTCCTCAGGCCAACCGGCATGTTCGATGCAAGTTGGAACAGGGAGCTGAAGAAAAACAAAGTTTTTGAAAAGCGATATGAGGCACCTTATGCCGGTAGTTAACTTCATAAGTTTTATGACCGTTGTTTTTATTGATGATTGATTCTCAAGAGCCATTTTTTTGATGTTGTTATTGCGGGTAGAATGTATCTGAATGTTCAATCCTTTCAGGATTGTGAGAGGAGTAAGTGCTTATTATTATTCCTCGCATTTACATGCATGGTTAATCCTGTTTATCACCTTCGGTGATGGCTTCAGGAAAAAGGAATTTGAAAATAATCCATGAAATGGATTAAACAGCAATAACCGCGGGTGAAACCCGTGGATAAGGGTGATATTTTACCTTTCTTACAACCCTGAAAAGGATTGAACTTGATGAATCAAATCAGAAAGAAAAACCTTAACTGGAACAAGATCTAGGCTCATTCACTTTTAAACGACAGCAACTCCAGGCTCTGCCCATCAAAAACAGCATAAGAGAAGTAATTAATCCAATCGCCCAGCAAAACGAACATAGCCTTTTCGCCGATTGGTGATGTACGCATCAGGTGGTTATGTCCAAAAATAAAGTAATCGATTTCCGGATACTCCTGTTCTTTTTGCTTTGCATAATGCCATAGTGGCAAATCTTCATTTTTACGGCTATTGCCTTCTTTGTGTTCGCGGGCGATATTGGCCAGTCGGCTGCGGCGTGAGAAAAACAACCCCAGCCGGGTGCCCCAGTCCGGATGAATCCACCGGAAGAGCCATTGATTCAAAGGGAGTTCAAACACCTTTTTCAGGAATTTGTAAGCATTATCTCCGGGACCCAGGCCGTCGCCATGCGTCAGGTGAAAGGTTTTATTGTTAAACTTTTTCAGGATGGGCTTGCGGTAGAGCTTTACGCCACACTCTTTTTCCAGGTAATCGAAAGCCCAGATATCGTGGTTGCCCCTGAAAACATAAACAGGAATTCCGGAATCGGTAATCTCAGTAACTTTCCCCAGAAATCGCACATAACCCTTTGGTATAGCCGTTTTGTACTCAAACCAGAAATCAAAAATATCGCCCATTAGGTAGATCTCATAAGCATCGGCTTTGACAGTATCCAACCATTCGACAAGCTTTTTTTCACGTTCCAGGCTGTTTTCATAATCGGGGATGCCCAAATGAAAGTCGGAAGCAAAATAAACCTTTTTCCCGGTTGGTATGTGTGTTTTTTCTTTCTTCAATAGCTGGCTTTTAGCAGATTTCAGGCAAAAATAGGAAAAATGAACTTACCGGATTGCATTAGCGATTTCCTTAACGGTTTTTGCCCGTTCAGCAATGACTTGCTGTTCGTCAAGCAGAATAAAAACAGGCGTTGACTCTATGCCGTAAGTTTTGGCAGACGAGGCGTCGAGTCCGTTGGGCTCGGTGACGTTAATCCAACGTTCTGCATTCGGCGCCGTTTGTCCCCATAGTTGAACATTCGGGTGAATGGATACAGCATATACATGCAGATTCTGATGTTGATTTAGCAACTTTTTTAGCTTTCTGATCAACGCAACTGTTTCTTCGTCATCGGGTTTCCAGAAAACTAAAATAACTTTAGACTCAAAATCGTGGAGTGAAACGGAATTGTTATCTTTATCCGGTAGCCTGATGTCAGGGGCTTTGTTCCCGGGTTGGGTTTTCTTTAATGCTTGTTTTTTCTCTTTTAGCCTTTCCAGACTATTACGGATTTTTTCCTGATATTCCAGGGCAGTCGCATTTCCAGGATAATTTTCAGTGAGTCCTGATGCTACTTTCTCATGAATATCAGCAAAAGCTTCAACAGGCAGAATATTTTGGTCTCCAAAAGTTTGCTGTAAAATTATGATGTTTGATAATGCTCCGGGGTTATCATTAATCAGAGAAACAGCCAAACGCTGTAATGTATCGCGGTTGGTTTCCATAGCTTTCAGCGCTTTCTGGCGTGTGGCGCTGAAATCTCCTTTCCGGGCGCTGTTCATAATCTTTCGCATGTGTTGCTGCATTTTTAGATCATTTCTTAACATCGCTTCATGAAACCGGGCCAGTTTTTTTGATTCTTCAGAGCCTTTTACCTGGTAACCTGATAAGGTGCTATCCGAAATTTGAATTCTTATAGCTTCATCAACACCCAGGGAAATTGGCGCTTGAAGTTTACGGCCCGGGATTTTTAGCATGAAAAGTGTTCGTTCAGAAATATCAGGAGTAAAAACGGTTTTTTTGGAAGATTTTACATTGATTTCTTTTACCAGGGCTTCTCCGATTGGAGCAATTTCCAGCGGCGCTACCAGGTTCCTGTTGGTAGAAAACGTTATAGCAGGTGCTCTTTCATCGCCATTATAATGGCAGGAAGAAAGCAGGAAAATTATTAATATAAACAATAAGCACTGCTTCATTGATACTATCCTCCTATAATTTTTGAACCAATTCAGAGATAATTGTCCGGGCAAGAGGCTCTGCCGCAGCAGCAGCTTCCAACACTTCGTCATGCGAAATTTCCACAATTTTTCCTTCCACACCCAGATCCGTTATCAGCGAAATGGCAAACACCTTCATATCCATGTGACGCGCTATGATAGCTTCAGGAATTGTTGACATGCCTACAGCATCTGCTCCTATTGTCCTGATGTAGCGATATTCGGCAGGAGTTTCAAAAGTAGGTCCTGAAACAGCCGCATATACGCCGGTCTGATAACGCAACTTGTTGTGCCGCGCAATTTTTTTGGCTTCCCTGATGAGGTTTTTGTTATATACCTCGCTCATATCCGGGAAGCGTGGCCCCAGCTCATCAATGTTTTTACCGCGCAGCGGGTTTTCGGGCATCAGGTTGATGTGGTCGTCAATAATCATGATATCCCCGATTTCGAAATCAGGGTTTAAGCCTCCAGAAGCATTGGAGAGAATAAGGGTATCTACACCCATAGCCTTCATCACCCGGATAGGAAAAGTAAGTTCATCCATGCTATAGCCTTCGTAATAATGAAAACGGCCTTGCATTGCCATCACGTTAGCCTTACCCAGCTTTCCAAATATGAGTTTTCCTTCGTGTCCTTTTACAGTTGATGTTGGAAAATTTGGGATATCCCGGTAAGGAAATGTTTCTTCGATAGTAATTTCTTCGCTGAGCTGATTTAGTCCGGTTCCTAAGATGATGCCTGCTGTTGGCTTAATTTGTGTTTTCTGCTTCAAAAACAGGCGCGTTTCTTCTATTTTCTTCAACATAATTTAAGATGATTCGGTCAAACTTTTGTTTTTGTCCTTTATGGAAAACAACTTCCACAGGAATATAGTACAAAGGTAAATCTTTTATAATTTCAGCTCCCGGTGCAGACCGAATTCGTGTGGCATCTTTCTCGGTAGTGATAATGGCTTTACTGGAAGTGAAAATATCATCATATGCGTCTTTAATTTTTTTAAAATCGCGTTTTTTGTAGGAGTAATGGTCCGGATAAGTGTATTTAATTAACTCGTTGCAGTATGGTCTTAGATGTTCTTCCAAAGGGTAGGGATTGGCAATACCTGTAAGCATGATGATGTTGCTGAATTTGCTGAGTTTTTGGGGTGGCAGGTTAGTATTAAACACATGTACTAAATTCCCATATTTAAGTAAGGTAAAAAAGATATGCTGATGTGGTTTCGGTTTTAATTCACGGTAGAATCGGCGTTTGGTTATCGGGTTAATTACTTTTGGTGTTTTACTCACGATGATAATATCCGCCCTTTTTGCTCCAATGGTTTGTTCTCTGAGAGTTCCAGTGGGCAACAGGTAATCTTGAGGGTAAGGATTATGAAAATCAGTAATCAAAATGGATAGCCCGGGTTTTACAGACCGGTGCTGAAAAGCATCGTCCAGTAAAATCACATCGGTGTAGGGATCCATCTCCATAATTTTTTTGATGCCCCGTTTGCGCTTTTCATCTACAGCAATTGTTAGTTGTCTGAATTTATGCTTAAACTGTGCAGGTTCATCTCCAATGTCATGGGCAGTAGCATGTTGTTTGGCAAGTCTGAAACCTTTTGTTTTCCGCTTATAACCGCGGCTCAGTGTTGATACGGAATAGTTTTTCTTTAAAAGACGTATCAGGTATTCGATATGTGGAGTTTTTCCGGAGCCTCCAACGGCAAGGTTGCCTACCCCAATAGTTGGAACATCAAAGTTTTTTGAACGTAAAAGGCCCCAGTCGTAGAGTTTGTTACGTAAAAACACAATGATACCATAAATACACGCAAATGGAAATAATAATATTCTCCTCATTTTTCGTGCCGTGAAATTAATAAAATTGATGCAATAAGCCTAATAAATCTACTTTAATTTTGAGTTAATCATACTGAAAATCTTAGATATGGGGAAAGCGTTCTGCTATAATCTGCTTGCCTGGCTATGTATTGGGATTTTATTTGGTTGACTGGAAGAAATCTTTTTAAATGGTTAAATTTGTAAATCCAAAAGCACAAAACAGGTCTTTATGAGAATACACCATTGAGTTATTTAAAGTGTGATTTTAGGAACCGAATTAAGGAAATTGAACATGATGAAAATTGATGAAGTTATCCGATATCTCGATGCTATAGTGCCCCCCTTTTTGCAGGAATCTTATGACAATTCAGGTTTTATGATTGGGGACCGGACTGCCGTTCTGAAAGGAATTCTCACTTGCGTGGATGTTACAGAAGATGTGCTGGAAGAAGCCAGGCAGAAATCCTGTAACCTGGTGGTAAGTCATCACCCGCTTATATTTCAGGGATTGAAAAAAATTACGGGTCAGGACCACGTGGCCAAAACCGTAAAAAAAGCTATACAGGAAAATATAGCGATTTATGCGGCACATACAAACCTTGATAGCGTGGATTTTGGAATTAGCGCTATACTTGCGGATAAGATAGGTTTGAAAGGCCTGAAAGTACTTGACCCGAAGGCTGACTTGTTAAAAAAGCTGGTGGTTTTTTGTCCTGTTGATTATGCAGGAAAAGTACGTAAAGCTGTTTTTGCAGCCGGTGCAGGGCATATTGGTGATTATGACAGCTGCAGTTTTAATCTGGAAGGGCAGGGTTCTTTTAAAGCAGGCGATGATGCCGATCCGTTTGTAGGGCAGCGGGGAGAACTGCATTATGAGAAGGAAGCCCGTGTTGAGACAATTTTCCCGGTATACCGGCAGCAGCAGATTCTGGAAGCCATGACAGAAGCACATCCCTACGAAGAAGTAGCTTACGATATTTATCCCTTAGATAACCGCTATGAAAAGGCGGGTTTCGGTATAATTGGTTACCTTAAGAAACCTATACCGGCCAAATCGTTTCTGAGCGAACTGAAGGAAAAACTGAATCTGCAAATGCTGAAATATACACCTGCCAATGGCCAAGTGAGCCGGGTTGCCGTGTGCGGCGGAGCCGGCAGCTTTCTTATTGATAAAGCAAAAGCAGCTAAAGTGGATGCGTTCATCACGGCAGATTTAAAGTATCACGACTTTTTCAGGGCCGAAAATCAGATTATGCTTGCAGATATCGGCCATTATGAAAGCGAAAAGTATGCAAAAGAATTATTAAATCAGATAATTAGTGAAAAATTTCCTAATTTTGCACCGACTTTATCCGGAATAGACACGAATCCGGTAAAGTATTTATAATTAAGTAATTAAACACAAAGAAAGCTACAATATGGCTAAGAGTACTGAGGAAATCAAAACAAAACAACAACAGGCCAGTCAAAACCCTGATACGGAAGAAGGCGTTGTTAATGCAATTGAAAGAAAGCTGGTAGCCCTTTATACAAAGCAAAAGCTGGATACTAAAGCTGATAAAATCCGGATTATTCGCGGAGAGTTGCCTTTGGAGGTTCAGGATCTGGAAGATGAGCTGGCAGGATTAGAAACCCGCCTGAGTAAGTACCGGGAAGAAATAGAAGCCATAGAAAAAAATATTTCCGACAAGCAAAACCTGATTAAGGAAAGCCGCGAACTCATTAAAAAGTATGAGGAGCAGCAAATGAAAGTGCGCAATAACCGGGAATATGATTCTATCTCAAAGGAGTTGGAATACCAGAATCTGGAAATTCAACTGGCTGAAAAACGCATCAAGGAAAGCGAAGATAAACAAGCGGCTAAACAGGAAGAGATAGATAAGATTCAGAATGAGCTTGAAGAGCGTAAGAAAGACCTGGAAGTAAAGAAAAATGAACTTGACGATATCGTTTCTGAGACTGAAAAGGAAGAAAACGATTTGATTGATGCTTCTGAAAAAGTAGAAAAAGATATAGAATCCAGACTCCTTTTGGCATATAAACGCATAAGAGAAAATGCCCGCAACGGTTTGGCTGTGGTAAAAGTAGAACGGGATGCCTGTGGCGGGTGCTTTAGTAAAATTCCACCACAGCGGCAACTTGATATTCGTACGCATAAGAAAATAATCGTTTGCGAGTATTGTGGCCGCATTTTGATTGATGATGATATTGCTGAAAAAGTAGAAGCCAAGCTGGATAAATAATCGGATTGTCTTTGCAGTAAATCTGTTTGTTGTATCTTGGCGGATAAGCAAACAGGTTTTTTTTATTCTGTATTATGACACATATCAGCTTTTTGTTTTTGATGATGACCTTTTCGGGATTGATTTGTGCCCAATCAGTGCCGGAACCGTATCGCAGGCATTTTTCTGAAACCCTGGCGCTGCAGTTCAGTAAAACAGAGCCTTATCTCAGTAAAAACACCGATGGAATTGAACTGGCTTATCAGTATCATCTTTCTGATTATCAGCATTTTCTTAAAGCTTTTATCAATGAGCAGGTCGATTCTTATGAATATGGCATTGACAAAAGAGATAAATACCTTGAGCATTGGCAGTCTCTATACAAAGGCTATCCTGAGAAAGACTACTTTGCAGGTGATTCCTATTTGAGATGGGCGATGCTGCAACTCAAAATGAATCAGCGATTTAAAGCGGCCTATGATTTAAATAAAGCGTATCGTAACCTGAAAAGAATTGCAGAGCAATATCCTGACTATTTGCCGGCAAAAGCTAACCTGGGTGTACTGGAAGTCTTCATTGGCTCAGTGCCTGAACAGTATCAGTGGGTGATGGATTTGTTGAATTTTGAAGGCTCTTTAAAAAGTGGGAACGCTAAAATCAATGAAGTCCTGCTTCAAGCAGATAAAAACCCTGCTGATGCCTGGATGAAATTGCCTGTTTTGTTTATGCGCTCCTTTATTGACATCAATTTAACCGGAAAGCCAAACCTCGCGGCACTAAATCACTTGGCAGAGATGCATGAAAACGGAACTATAGCCCGGCAGCCCTTTATGATTTTTTTATACGCCGGAATGCTGCAAAAGCAACAGAAAAATGAACAGGCTCTTCAAGTGCTTTCGCTTTATGATGTGGATAACCAGGAGATACCATTTTATTATTTGTATTACATGAAAGGGCTTTCTCAGCTTTATGCCTCAGACAGCCAATGTCTTGTATCGTTTAATCGGTTTTTGGATAATTTTGAGGGAAAACATTACATCAAATCGGCCTATCAGAAAAAAGCCTGGTATTTTCTTTTGCAGGGAGATACCTTATCGTATAAGCAGAATATGCAAAATGTTTTGGATTACGGTAATGATTTAACAGGAGCTGATGAACAGGCTGTGGATGAGGCGGAAAATGCAGCTATTCCTCCGGTAACCCTGCTTAGGAGCAGGTTGTTGTTTGACGGCGGATACTATGATGAAGCCTTGCGGGTCTTGGAATCAGGCTTTGAGCCGGAAAATACCACACAACTAACCGAGTTTTATTATCGAGAAGGTCGCATTCATCATGAAAAAAAAAGGTACAGAAAAGCGCTGGATTCTTATGAAAAGGCCTACGCATCAGGAATCAACCTGGATACTTATTTTGCCGCTAATGCGATGCTTCTTACAGGCCGGATTCTAATGTTACAGGGTAAAGATAATGCTGCCGCTGAGTCTTTTGAAAAATGCCTGGAGTTGTCAGGCTTTCAATATCAATATGCTATTCATCAAAAAGCCCGGGCAGGTTTGGCTGAAATAAAAGGCGAGTAACCTGATTAGGCTACCCGTCTTTTAATCTTTAATGGCCTTTGAATTAGAATTGAAAGGCTGCCGTCAAGACATATTGATGCTGTGAGTAATCATTAGAGGAGGCTTCTACGTATTCCTGGTCATAGATATAATATGTATCACTTACCTGGGCATTAACATAGGCAAATTCCAGGCTGAAGCTACCATCGCGGTAACCTAAACCAAAGGTTTTAAAGGTGGTTTCGCCAAAATCTCCTCCATCTTTGTAGGGTGAACCATACAGGGCATAACCTCCCCTGAAATAAAAGACATCATATCTCCATTCCGTACCTAACCTGAGGTTGGTTTGTCGTTTAAACGCATTGTCAATATATTCATTGCTGTCATCAAACCCAAAATCATTGGCGTCCAGACTGGCGGAAGCGTAGTTTACCATTTCATAATCTGCAGAGATCATCCCGTAATCTTGAATCATAGCCGTAGCGCTTGCAATAAAACGCGACGGGGTAATTAATTCATATTCATACTCTCCTACAGAACGTTCTGACTTGTTTTGTTCAGCTCCTTCATCCGGATCATAGGTCAGCGAAGCTTCCATCTCTGAACTGTAAACATCCTTCATGTTTCCAAAGAACGTGGGCGTGTGGTATGCCAGACCCAGTCTTATCCATTGATTGGCGCGATAGATAGCACCTAACTTCAGGTTAAAGCCGCTACCGGTGGTTTCTAATTTATCATATTTGGTTAAGGAATTAAAAACCGGAATAGTATCAGCAGCATCGGCTTCATAATATGTACTGTTTTCGCGATAGTCTATACTCTGAATACCAACAGTAGCGCCAAGGTACAGTTTATCCTGGTAGTTTCCGCCAAAAGAAAGAAATACCTCGTCTAAGCTGCCGGATGTTTTTACGTCTTTTTGCTGATAAACGCCTCCGTATATAGCATCATAAGCCCAGTCATATCCATTATCCGGATCGTCATCGAGGTCATAGAGCAAATCGGCTTCGTAAGCTAAAAGTGCATCAAAAGCAGAAAATTGCTCAAGTTCAGCCGGTGTTGAATTTCCGGCGTAATCGGCGTAAGGTTTCATAATTGTACCGTTACGTGCTGTATTATTCGCAGCTACCCGAATATCGTTATTAAAATCTTTCAGACGGTTTACGCCAATCCCAAACTGAAAATTTTTCCAGTCAGACCTTTTATCCTGAGCCTGAAATGCGAAAACGGCACCGGCTTGCTGAATGTCAAAGTTATAATTGGAGGCATCATTCGTGTTATTCAGGTACGAACTTTCTGTTGCTCCTTCATGCAGAAGTGGTGTAAGTGTAAGCTCGGTTCTTTTGTATAACCCGATTCCAGCCGGGTTGTTACTTAACGAGCTCATGTCGGCTCCTACTGAACCAAAAGCGCCGCCCATGCCCATACTGCGTGCTGTTGAGCCAAAATAGGTTTGTGAATAACGCAAGGCATCGGCTTCTGTCTGTGCCGACGCGAAAAGCGCCGGTACAATAAACAGAAACAAACTCATTATCTTCTTCATATAATTCTTATTGTGGTTTAATACTATTATTTTCTTCCGCCACCTGAGCTTCTTCTTGAGCTACTGCTGCTGCCTGAGCTTCGGGAGGAGCTTCCGGAGCTGCTGCGGTTAACGCCACTGGATGACGAGCCCGAAGAGCTTCTCCTGATAGTACTGCGGTTTCTTGACGAGCTACTACTGCTGGAGCCTGAGCGGTTATAATTGCTGCTGCTGCCACGATTGTAGCTACCCGATGATCTGCTTCCGGAACGGCTTCTGTTATAATCACTCCGTCTCGAAGAATTGCTGCTGGGTTTTACATATTTGCGTGAAGAACTTCCTGGCCGGTTGCCGATTGTAGAACGGCTGCGACTTGAGGAACCTTCGTTTATGCGTCTTGCTCTGTTGTTATCATTGCCATAACTCCGGCTGCGTGTGGATGATGGACTGCTGTATTCGCGGCTGGAGCGTGGTTTGGCATAATTTGGTGTATTATACCTTACAGGTTTTTTATATGAACCATCGCTGCGCTCCGAGGGGCGGACGTAATTTCTGTTGCGGTTGTTGGTGTTGTCCGAAGCCGTTGCCCTGCCTTCGGTGGCAGTAGCTCGTCTGCGGTCTTGTTTCCGCTCAGCATTTTGATTGTTGTTGTCTGCCCGGTTGTTTTGGCCGTCAGCAGCGCTTCTTTCTGATGTGGAAGAACCTGAGCCTCGTCGCATGGCATTGTCAGAGCGGGTTTCTGTTGCACTCTTTTCTCCTCTGCGTGCAGATTCTGCTACAGTATTCCTGTTTTGTGATTTGGTTTGTACATTTTGGTTTCCCGTACCGCGCCTACCGGCAGTGGTTTGGCCCAGTCCGGAGCCACCACCTCGTGCATCACGACGGGCATAGTAATAATTGCTGTTATCATCTATAGTATTGTAGTATCCACCGTAATTTCCGTAGTATCCGCCGTACATTCCACCATACAGCCCCCCGTAATATCCGCTGTAATAAGTGCTGTAAAAGCCCCAATAGGGATAGTCGTAATGGGAATAGGCATATAAACTTCCGTAAATCGGATGATAATTGCGATACCAGTAAGGTTCGGTCCACGTATTAAAACCGTACCCGAAATGTGGTCTTATGTAAGAGTATGATGACCACGGATGAGTTGAAATATAAATGCTGGTGCCGTAATAGTATGGATCATAGTTGTACCAGTAACGATTAGTGTAATAATCGTGGTAATAGCTGTCATAATAATAGTCATTATGGAACCTGCGAATGCGGGAACTGTATTCATAGTCATAATAATCATCGTAATCCCTTGATGATTTCACATCCTGGCTGCTGTCAGGTTCAGCTTCCTGGTAGTCGCCTTCAGGAGCTTGTTCTGAACTTCGGGAAGCAGATGCTTTTGTGCTTCTGCTGTCGGTGTATTGCTGATCAGCCCCCGTGTTGTACGGGTTGTAATAAACATCATCCTGGGGTGTGGCAGTAGATTGATACGAACTGCTGCAACCGGCCATGAACAATGTGGCTGCAATTGCTGTGATTGAAAGTAATAGTTTCATAGTGATAGCCTCCTTCGCCTTATTTATCAACAAATATAATGCAATTTTATGTCTTGATTATTTTCTTATTTTTGTGCAAATAATCAATCATTAAAAATAAGCAAAAATTATACCAATAATACTTTTATGGCCAACAAACTAACCACCCGCGAACAAGATTATTCCCAGTGGTATAACGAAATCGTTATTAATGCAGACCTGGCGGAATATTCTGCAGTTAGAGGAAGTATGGTAATCAAACCTTATGGTTATTCTATATGGGAAAAGATGCAAGCTGTACTTGATGGCAAATTTAAAGCAACCGGTCATTCCAATGCCTACTTTCCATTGTTTATTCCCAAATCGTTTTTTAAGAAGGAAGCAAGCCATGTTGAAGGGTTCGCCAAAGAGTGTGCCGTTGTTACGCATTACAGGTTAAAAAACAGCGAAGACGGTAAAGATATCATTGTTGATGAAGACGCCAAGCTGGAAGAAGAGCTGATAGTAAGGCCGACTTCAGAAACCATAATCTGGGACACCTATCGTAAATGGATACAGTCTTATCGTGATTTGCCTATTCTCGTGAATCAGTGGGCTAACGTTGTGAGGTGGGAGATGCGTACACGCCTTTTCCTGCGGACTGCGGAATTTCTGTGGCAGGAAGGCCATACGGCTCATGCGACCAAAGAGGAAGCCATTGAAGAGACAAAAAAAATACTCAAAATTTACACGGATTTTGCAGAAAACTGGATGGCAATGCCGGTGATTCAGGGTACAAAATCACCTAACGAGCGCTTTGCAGGCGCTGTAGAAACCTATTGCATAGAGGCGCTTATGCAGGATGGAAAAGCGTTGCAGGCCGGAACATCTCATTTTCTGGGGCAGAATTTTGCAAAGGCTTTTGATGTGAAGTTTCTCAGTAAAGAAAACAAACAAGAATATGTTTGGGCCACTTCGTGGGGTGTGTCTACACGTCTGATGGGCGCTTTGATTATGTCACATTCCGACGATCAGGGTTTTGTGCTGCCGCCTAAGCTGGCTCCCATCCAAGTGGTAATTGTACCTATTTACAAAAAACAGGAGCAATTTGAAGCTGTATCCGCGAAAGCAGAAGAGATAAAAAAGGCGCTGGAGGAGAAGGGCATTGCTGTGAAATACGATAACCGTGATACGCAAAAACCCGGATTTAAATTTGCAGAATGGGAATTCAAAGGCGTTCCGGTGCGCATCGCTATTGGCCCGCGTGATTTGGAAAAGGGAACGGTGGAAGTAGCCCGACGCGACACCCTCGAAAAAGAAATTTATGATGTTGCTGATTTGGCAAATAAGATAAATCATTTGCTTGAGCGTATTCAAAGCAATCTGTATCAGAAAGCCCTGGATTTACGAAATGACAGGACGTATACTGCATCGTCGTGGGAAGAGTTCAAAGACTTTATAACCAATAAAGGGGGTTTTGTTTATGCCCATTGGGACGGTACTGCAGAAACAGAGCAGAAAATCAAAGAAGAAACCAAAGCCACCATCAGAGCAATACCTTTGGAGCAGAAAAAGGAGGAAGGCCAGTGTATATACTCCGGAAAACCCTCTCAGCAGAAAGTGATTTTTGCAAGAGCTTATTAGAGCATAGGAATTCACTAAAACAGAAAAGCTGCCTCAGGCGGCTTTTTTCATAAAATACTTCATGCTTTCCGATCTATTAACGGGAATGGAATATTTGTTACTTTTGTGTTAAATTAATTAATATGGTTAAATTAAGTGTAAATATCAATAAGATTGCTACTATCCGAAATGCACGCGGGGGTAATATTCCCGATGTTCTGAAAGCAGCCCTGAAATGCGAAGAATACGGAGCCGAGGGAATTACGGTGCATCCACGTCCCGACGAGCGGCATATCCGCTATGAAGACGTTAGAGCTTTGAAGCCGAAACTGAAAACCGAGTTTAATATAGAAGGATACCCGGGTATCAGTTTTCTGCAGCTTGTAGAAGAGGTAAAACCTCATCAGGTAACACTGGTTCCGGATCCGCCACATGCCCTTACTTCAGATCATGGGTGGGATACCATAGAGAATAAAGAGATGCTGCGAGAAGTAGTGAAGGAACTTAAAGGCTATGGTATTCGCACTTCTCTTTTTGTTGACCCGGACGAAAAATATATCCGAAATGCAAAAGACACAGGCGTAGACCGCATAGAGCTATACACAGAATCATATGCCCGCCATTATACCGAAGATCGCCAAAAAGCCATAGCTCCATTCATTGCAGCGGCCAAAGTTGCCAATGAGGTTGGCTTAGGAATCAATGCCGGGCATGATTTGAATCTGGATAACCTGAAATATTTTGTTGAGAATATTCCCGGCTTAGTTGAGGTTTCTATCGGGCATGCCTTGATCAGCGATGCCTTATATTTTGGGCTGGAAAAAACCATTGCGTATTATCTTGAAAAGACCAGGTAACTCAATATCCATTTTAACATCTCTATTTTAATTTGTTTGGCTTAAAAGCATATTAAATGAAATTGTTTTACAGACATTACGGAGAAGGTCAGCCGTTAATTATTTTGCACGGCATTTTTGGTATATCAGATAATTGGGTTACCATTGGCAGAAAGCTGGCCGAAAAGTTTTCGGTGTATATTCTTGATTTGCGAAATCATGGGCAATCGCCACATAGCGATACGTTTAATTACATTGCCATGATGGAGGACTTGCAGGAGTTTATTGAAGACCATGAACTGCAAAATCCCATTTTAATCGGACATTCTATGGGCGGAAAGGTGGCTATGTATTATAGTCTTGAATATCCTGAATCTGTAAACAGTTTGGTTGTTATAGATATAAGTATGCGTAAATATCCTCATCGCAGTCATCATATTCAAATGATAGAAGCCATGCTGACAGTGGATTTCAATAAGGTAGAAAAGCGAGAGGATGTGGATGATCAACTGGCGGAAGCTATACCCAGTAAACCAATCAGGCTTTTTGTGATGAAAAATCTGGAGAGAACTCAAGGGAATCATTTCAAATGGAGAATTAATCTGCAAGCGCTCAATGACAATATTAGTCATGTTTTTGAAGGGGTTGAACATCCGGGAATATTTGAGAACTCTGCCCTGTTTATCCGTGGTGGCCGCTCAGATTATCTATCTGATGAGGATATGGACAAAATCTGGCAGCATTTTCCGGGAGCTACCCTTAAAACCATAAAAGGAGCTTCGCACTGGGTGCATGCAGAAGCTCCTGATGAATTGTGTGCTATGTTAAGCGACTTTACAGGCAAAACCTGCGAATACAAACCACCCAAAAAGAAAAGTTAATATCTTTCTACCGAAAGGTCTGCAATAGCAGCCTGTACTTTAATCTCAATAGTATTTGCTGCGTTATCATAATTTTCAGTAAAATAAGCCCCGTTGCTTTTGGTGAAACCCTTCAGGCTTTTGCTGGTAAGCAGCGTAGATGTGTGTATGCGGGCTCCGGTATTATGCGGTATCATAAGGTTGATATCAGATGCCCCGGCATTGATCCTTACAATGGTTTTTTCATAACGCTCTCCCAGTTTAATATTGATATCAGCCGCTCCACCGTCTATCTTCATGGTTTCTATTTTAAAGCTGCTTAAATCAAAATCTATTTCTGCCGCGCCGATGTTGAAATCAACATCCCATACAGGATCAGGATGCAGTCTTGCCTCTATGATATTCCTGTTTTTGTTGTTGTCAGGTATTGTTACTTTCTGATTCTTGAGTTTAAAACCAACATATTGCCGATCTTCTTTGGTTTTGGTTTTTAAAGAGTACTGGCTGGCTTTACCTTTTTTATAGAATGAAGCCAGATGTTCTTCTGTGGTTGTGTTTATTTTGAAAGACCCAGCGCCGGCATCAAATTCCAGGGATGCAAACTCCGTTTCTTCATATTCAGCAGAAAGCTTTTGAACATCATCCCAGTTATAGGTTTTGTCATCATTTCGATATTCTTTGTCGTCATCATCCCATTTAAAATGGAAGTGGTCTTTTCCCCATCTGAAGTTATGTTTATGGACGTCGCCTCTGTTTTCTACCAGCACAAATGCAAGGATAATGGCAGCTACTGAGATACCTAGCCGAAGTAGTGCATGCACTGGTATCAAACTGATTCCCCACAGGATAAGCAGTAAAGGCCACAAACTAAGAATGACTGACCAGTTAAAAAATATCAGACCTATGTTTTTCAGAATGAACAAAACACCTATCAGGATGAGGATTACACCCCAAAATAATTTACCGTAGCTCATAATTTTATTCTTTGTTTTGGTTAAAATGATTGAGAATTAATGCAATACCGCCTACTACAAGTATCAGCGGCCATAAGTCAGCAAAATCAATATGAGGCACAAAACGGTCTACCAAAAAAAGTGCACCGATTGTAATGAGTATCAATCCTGCAATAAGGCTTCCCCGGTTAGCGTCCAGAGAAGGAGGGGGACCGGGATTTTCTCCGGGGTGAGCTTCATCAAAGGTTGGGTCGCCCGAAGAACTATTATAAATGGTTGTGTTTTGATCGTCGGGAACAAAAATCCATAACAAAATATAGATAATTAACCCTCCACCACCGAAAATAGCCAGCAGAACAAATAAGATTCTGACTAAAACCGTATCAATGTTAAAATAGCGTCCTAACCCTGCAGCAACCCCACCAATAATCTGGTTGCGTGAATCTCTGTATAATCGTGCGTTTGTCATAAGATTTGGTTTTTGTTTTTAGACGAAGGTATAACACTTGGGTTACAATTAAATTGCAGAATTATTAGAATTTTGTTATTGTGATA
>CAYXJS010000045.1:0-17435 GCA_964465045.1 uncultured Bacteroidales bacterium
CCCGCAAGGTTGCATTTTTAACCTGCCTTACCTTGCGGGTGAAATTATGATGGATAATTAATAAATCAGGACTTTTTTCGCTTCAATTTCACTGTTGTTGCGAAGTACTACAAAGTATGTCCCTTTCAGGTCTGCCGTATTCAAGTGTAATGGTGAGGTATTGAACTAATGAAACTCCATCAGCTCAATGGGAGCTCCGTTATGTTCTACCATGGCTACTCTTACGCCACCAGAAGGATGATTGGGTTCTGTAATGATTTTTAATTGGCGGCGTTTTAGTTCGAAATTCAAGTCATCAACAACAAAAGCAATATGAGGAACTGTTTGAATCAGTATATCAACCGGGCTGTCTTCTTCAAAACGCATCCATTCAATGCCAAAAGGACTTGATTCAAATCCTGAAACATAAAACTTAAGATGAGAGATATATTTCTCATTTGGCATTTTCTTATCTGTGGGGATTCCGGTATGATGGTATTTCCAGCCCCATTCTTCAATACATTGAGGTAATTCAAAGTCCTGGCGTATTTGTTTCATATTCAATGTGTATAATTTATCACTTTTAATTCATATTTCAAAAATCCTAAATGCAGCGCTAGTTCACTCTGACCAAAAAGATACCTTTCTACCCTTCTAATTCAAATCAGGAATGATTCACGGCAATAAAATTGTCACCAGTAATCAGATGCATTATTATTAAACCCTCAATGAACCTGCTTTTTAGTTCTAATATATTTAGAAAAATAAAGATAATAACAATAAAGAAAAACCGCTCATAATTTTGATAATAAAGAAATGATTTCATACTTTTGAGGCTGACAAAACCAAAATAAATTAACATAAATCAAATTAGCATAACAACATTTTACAATAATATACGGAAATTATATCTAAAACAAACCCAGTACTATGCTCAAAATCCTTGTTACCCTATTTATTCTTATCCCTTTTATGAGCTATTCTCAGGATTTAATCGTACTGAGAAATGGTGAAGAAATTCATTGTAAGATAGTGAGTGTGGATGATGATGCTGTGTATTATGATTTTCAGCAGCACGGAGAAAAAATATCGAGTTACATCGCGAAAAGCGATATCCGTATGTACAAAACAGGCGCGCCAGAAAATCCCGTAACTAAAAATCATCAAAGTAAGTCTCAGCAAAGCAGTACAACAATCGTTGACACTTCCGAATATAAAGAAGTAACCAGCGAGTGGATCAATTTAGCTACCTTTTCCATGAAATATGGATTAAATGCTGAAGGTTGGTCAATCCAATATTATGGATATAATTTAAAAAACACTTCGGCCTGGGCTATTCCTGTCATATTTGAATTTGAAAGAATGGATATCGACAAGGATTATTTTTCACAATTCAATTACAGATCAGCAGAAATCAGCTATTTCACAGCAGGAATCAGTCCTTTTTACAAAGCAAGCGAGGTTTTCTATTTCAATTTTGGAATAATGGCAATCTTCGGAACGGAAGAGCTCACAGCATTTAATTCAAATGAAAGCAAAAATACTTTTTTTGGATTTGCACCATCCCAGGGTATTTACTTCATCCCAAAATCAGACTTTGGAATAACAATGGGTGTCAGCGCTTATGAAAAAATAACAAGTTCAAAAGTTTATAAAGGCGATATAGGAATAAAACTCGAAGTAGGAATAAAATTTTAAACCCAAAAAACAACATTATTATGAGAAAACTAATGTTAGCATTACCCTTAATCTTTTTCGGATGTACAATAAGTCAAAAAATAACTTACAAAACCGATGAATTATCCAAATCTCCGAATGCTTATATGATACCAGCTAAGGTTGCAGTGAAAGTACTGAAAGATAACAGGGAAAATATTGAAGAAAACGCTGTATTATTTGATAATCCCAGACAAATTAAACTAAACGGCGAACAAACCTGCATAAACTCAGAAAAGCATTACAAGAAAGATACGGTGGTAAACCAGATTACTAAAATTATGGTAGCCCATTTCAATGAAGCCAAATTGTTTGAAAAGGCATATTACCAAAAAAGTGAATATAGCGGTTACTATTTATCGGGAAAACTGAACAGGTTTTATGCTGAACAGAAATTTTCAACAGGAGCAGCAGTAGGCGCGTCATTTGGGCTGATTGGAGCATTAGCCACATCCGGCATTAAAACACCGGGTAAAATTATTATTAACATTTCTGATTTGAAACTTTTTAATCAAGACGGAACCTTAGTAAAAGATTTCGGAAACTTTTACAAAGAGTATAATAATGATTTTCAAGCTGATGCTTATTGCTGGTGTGCTTATTGGAATGCCAATGAGAAGCTAAAAGAGTTTAATACGCATCTTATAGAGAAAATCAGGAATGATTTGGCTGAGACAGAATTAAAATGAGCTCCGCAAAACACCTGTAAAAATATTCGGGCGCCATTTTAGAATTTACTAAAGTTTCGCACTTAAAGTTTAAATAGTTACATTTTGTGTTTCAATAAGTTATCATCAACAAATGATCTCTTTTTGTTTATTGGGGTTTTCTTGCCTATGTGTAATCCAAAGAAAAAGTATGAACCACATAGGCACAATAGGTTCACATAGAAAGAAATGCCAGTTATGGACATTAATCAAACAAGTAAAAACTCCAGAGACAGCTAAATTCAGAGAAATTTGAGTAATGCGTTCTATTGTTTTCTATGTGCCTATGTGGTTCAAAAAAGAATCGGGGCCTCATAGACAACAAGTACAGAAAAAGCATTATGTAGCTCACGTGGAAAACTTTAGCAGTTGATATAAAACTATTTATAAAATCTGTCTTTATCTAAAAGACTGATAATATACATTATAAAAGAAATGCGAGACTTTAGTAATTTAATTTCTTTTACAAAACAAGGGCAATGCATACGTGATGTTCGTCGCCCTAAAGGATATGAAACGATCTTAATAAAATAAAAGCATTAATATCTTATGCCAGACAGCCCTGCATTTTGCAAATACATTTGTGATTATAATGCGTGGTAACTGCTCATTTGGCTAATCCCTTAAAAAAAGATATATTTGTATAAGCAGTTTATAAAATGGGCTGTAGATGAAACTTTATATTAATCATTAAAAAGTGGAGGTCATTATGGCTATTAAAAAAGTTTGGATAGAAGAAGGATGTGCCGCTGACGGCATTTGCATGGAACTGTGTCCTGAAGTATTTGAAGAGGATGAAAACGGAGAAGCCTTTGTTAAAGAAGGAGCTGATTTGAAAGCAAACGAAGAATGCATCAAAGAAGCAGCCGAAGAATGCCCTGTAGAGGTAATCAGGTATGAGGAAGAATAGCAACGCGCTATTTAACATCCTAAATTAAGTTAAAAATGAGGCTCTTTTGCAGAGCCTCATTTTTTTGCCGTTTTTATAATTTCAGCATTAATCCCACTTGTGCGATTGTTTTATCACACTACAAACTTTTCTTTTGTGGCTGCATTTTCGATACTGATCAAAATAAAAGAGTTTAAAAGTCAACTATTCTTTTACAAACTTTAAACTGACATTTCTGGTTTCGTTGTCCACAGAAAACAAGTAAATACCTGACGCAAGGCCTGAAACATCAACCAGGCTTCTTTCTTTTGTAACATAACCTTGCTTAATAATCTTTCCCTCCATGTTCCGAACAATATATTTTGAATGGGATTTGGAATTACCAAACCCTACAAATAAGATATTATCTGTAGGATTTGGTTATTTAAAAATTTAGTTCCCCAGCAACTTAACAGAAAACATCCACTGGTCGGAATCCAAACCGGTGGCCTCCATTTTTCTGGCATAGCCTGCCGACCAGGTGGTTTTAAGATATGAGAAGAGCACCAGCTCAACATCAATTTGTGCGCCCATATTAAATACATTTCTTCTGGCTGCACTGTTATCCGGGTTGAGCAGCAGGTGTGTGCCAAACAGTGCCGGCTTAATAAAAGTAGGATACAACCAGGTTGTACCCACTCTTCGCAGGCGAAGTGGCTTTAAGTTCAGCTCACCCATTGTTTTCACAAAGTTCTGTGCTGCCAGTTCATCAATTTCTGCTCCGGGAAAAGCAAAGATTTTCCTGTATTGCGAAGCGGCCTGCCAGTCTACGTAGTTGTTTCTGAACCCACCGAGATAAAAATTAGAAAATGCCGATCCGGACTCCCCGAATGCCTGTCCTAAACTGTTGCGAATCCATAAACTGGTGTTCCTGATACCCGGCACCAGCCACCCGATATCCTGGCTGGACACCAGTGAAGGGTACAGTGTTCCGTTGGCCAGGTAGCTGTAGGCGTCCATTGTCCACTGATAGCCCTGTTCTTTTTCAACGGCTCCCAACGATTTTTTAAGCTTTGACAGGCTTATACTGGCACTCATGCTCTGAAAGCTACGCAGGGGAGCAGAAATATTCTGGAATTGTGGAAGCACTTCTAAATCGCCATAATGAGTAGCCCCAAAACCATAATGCCATTCAAAAGGGGCTTTCAGGGTGTGCTTTCGCTGATGATTGATTCCTATGGAATACCCGGCACGGCTTCGTTTTGTGGGGCCAAACAGGTCATAAAAGTCTGTTTTGTTATAGGCTATATCCAGGTGCCAGTTCCAGTAATCCCATTGCAAGTGACCGTGAAACTGCTGATCGCCCGGATAACTGCTCCATGGTGATGCGGCCACAAACAGGTTTATCTTAGATAAGCTTGTTCTGTCGCTCCAGTTCATCCGATAGCCGACTACGATATCGTCTTTATATCCTGCGATGTCGGGAAAAGCATTACTGAAGGCCATGTTTCGGACAGGGAAATAGGGCGCCTCTTCAGTTTTTTCTGACGGTGAGTATTGCTTCGATGCGGATGGAAGGGAATAATTAATTACCTGCGGACTCTTTTCTACCACCTCATTCCCAAGGTAGTTTATCGCATTGGCATCCTGAAGCACTTGCATAGGAATAATGCCGGGCTGCATACCGTCGCGCCTGAACTTAAGCACAAACAAAGAGTCTTCGCTAACCTGTTGCGGCACAAAGAACCCGGTTTCTGCATTGGAGAGCAACTCAAAACTATCATCTTCCAGCGAAAGGCGCCATATATTGGAAACACCGGTGTAATAGGAAGTTCCGATTAAATAGCGGTCATCATCACTGAAACGGAACTGTGTTAGCGTGTTATCTTCAGATTTATAGAGGGTTTTATACGTTTTGTCTCCTTGTTCCAGGCTGTCGGCATCGAAGAGGATTAACGACTGCTCTCCGCGCACCCCGGTGAGGGTAGCACTGATTTTCCTGCCATCGTTCGAAACAGCCAAATCGAGCAGCGATTGACCAAACGCTGTGGTATGCATCGGAATGATTTCATCGTAAGGCGGGGGAATCTTTACCAGTCGCGCATAGCCGTTATCATGCTGCACGCCCCACAAGGAACGGTCTTTCTGATTAAATGCCAGGTTACCGGTACGGGACAAATCTATCAGTGTCTCCTTTTTCCCTGATTTCACGTCGATACGCACCAGGCTGCGATATTTGTTGTTATTCTCGCTGAGAAAGATGACGTCGTTCTCCGGGTCGTAGGCAAGGTAGGCTACAGTGTAAAGCATAGGCGAATCGAGCGGAGCTACTTGGCGGATATTTCCGGTAGCCAAATCCAGCTCGCCGATAAAGGCAAGCTTTCCGGGGTGGTTGATGGCGGCATAGACCTTTTGCGATTCAGCATCATACCCTATCGTAGAAAAGCTACCTTCGGGGCCCTCAGTTAGCGGCCTGAAAGGTGTTATTGGATATTCTCTGATTCGCTCCAGGTTTTCTTTCTGAAAGCTCTTTTCAAAAACAATCCATTCACGCCAGGCTTCATGAATTGATTTTTCGAAAACCTTCCGGAACTGGGTGGCGTAGAACGCTTTGCTGCTGTCGCTGCGCTTATAAAACGCTTTTACCTTTTCATCCCCATAAGTTGCCCCCAGGTAGGTAATAAAGCGTGTGCCATAGAGATAGGCATTGGCCCCCACCTGGAAGTCGATGGTAGTGCCTTCCGTTTCGAGGCCTACCACAGAATAAAGCGCTTTGTCTTCATGGATAATGCTGCGGAAGTACATCTCGTCATAAGGGCTAAGCGATCGCCCGATACCCCCCGAGAGCCATGTTTCCATGTAGGTGGCAATGCCTTCGTGATACCAGCGGGGCGCATACCAGCGAGGAGTGGTAAGATAGCTCCATGCGGCACTAACAGGCGCTTTGTCATTGCGCCTGATTTTGCCCATAAGGGCGCTACGCCAAAAGCGATCGGTTTTGTTGGGCTTATCAGCCATGGTGATATGCGTAAATTCATGACTGAACAACCACTGGAAACGTTCGTAAGAGGGCGTAATACTGAAAGCAAAATTAAATGGTGAAATGCCCAGAACAATCATATTATGAGGCGTAACCATAGCGCCGCCATGCCCATCATCTTCAAAGTCGGTAAGCAAAACATGGGTCATTGAATGGTCATAATCCCAGTGCTGCTCATGAAAACGGCTGGCATTATGAAAAGTGCCGGCCACATGAGGCATGATATATGAGTAACGGTCGCCAAAATAAATCAGCTCCATCTCCTCGGTCTGGTAACGGGTAATTCTCTGGGCTGAAAGTGAAGTGGTGATTCCCCAGAGGAGAATCACCATCACAACATAATAGTTTCTATTATAAGTCATAAATGAAGCATAAAAAGATGTATATCATTGAATATCAATCAACCGGTGACTTATCCATTCTAAATCCATCCCAGTTGTTCCATATTCCCCACCATATCATCTAGCTGATTAAAATTGAGCATCTCGCCGGATGACAGGCTTTCGGAACCTAAGGTGAAACCAGTTCCGAGGCTTTCTGAATCTGCAAAAGATAAAACGAACCCCAGTTTTTCAGCATCCCAGACGGAGACATTCCCGAGATTTTCGCCGTCTGATAAACCACCTATAACCCCCCGCAGGGCTTCAGCACTTGCAAAGATGTTTGACTGGCTTCCTATAATTCTTTGAGAGTTTAGATTCTCCTGGTCGAAATACAGATAGGAACCCAGTTTATCCATATCATAAAATTGAATATCCTGAAGAGACTCAGCATTGTTTATTCCTAATTTCTCTGCATCAAAAACACCCAGCGAGCCCATGTCGAGAATGGCTTCTCCGGCAAGTTCTTCTTTATTGTTAAGTAAAACAAGAAGCCCTAATTTTTCAGCATCCATGGTTATTTGATCCCCCATAAAGGCCTGGAAATCGGCTCCGTCATAAAACATTTTGAGTTCTGATTGATTGTTAAGCAAACCATCTTCCTTCAGGTAAGCTGTCATCGGCTTATCATTGCCCCACACAGCACCCTGCATAAGATTGGTAGTAATAATATCATGAGCATCTATCAATTCTTTACTGCGCTGCTTCGGGTTATTGGCAATGTATTCCCTGATGTTGTCAGTAAAAAGGATAAGATTTTTTTCATTCGCTTTTATCCGGTTTACTACGTCGTTTGCCTTATTGAGGTAGTTGATAACCGGAACGGGCTTATCTTTCTCCAAATGAGCTATTGTGCGCAGCGCATCGAAGATATCCACTCTTCGCCTTCTTAAATAATCGCCAAAGATACCAATGGCTTCTGTGGAGGCGGGGTGTGCCTTAACAAAACCTTCTGATTTCCTGGCATTTTCCAGCGCCGTATTGATATCCATCGAAGTACGCAAAGCTTTATAGTAATAATACTGCAAATACGTTTTGTAAGCCTGGTACTTGTCCGGGTCATCTACCAGGGAGTTGCGCAGTTCAATGTCATTTTCAGTTATTTTTACGTTCCGGTAGCGATCCACCTGGCCGATGGTTCCGGCAGCATCATCGCCGGATGTGGCTGGGAAGTTACTGTAAATTCCGGCAATGAAGCCGATGGCGAGTGCTAAAATGGCTATTAATGCTGTTTGTAGTTTTTTGTTTGTTTTCATTTGTTTTGGTTTTTAAGTTTTAGTATGTTTTAGTTAAAGTATTCTGCAAATTGCTTAAAGTTGGTTTTACGGACTGATTTTTTTTTGTCACGATTAGCCGGCCATTCTTTAAAGCCTTTACCAGCAAAGGCTTAGGATTATCTGCTTTTTTCTTAAAACCTAATTGTGCTGATATTTGCCCTTTAGCAGAAAAGGAGAGTTCCTGGCTGATCAACGCATGGTCTTGTTTCGTCTCCCATGACGGCTCAAGGATTTCATCAGGACTCTTCATCTTTGTAGTAGCGGCTTTCTGCATAAAATACTGCGTTAGCTTAAAAAAGTTGGTTTTTTTAATTTTTTCTTCATTCCAGCTGATTCAGTTTCCATAATTCCCGGTAACTCATCCTTACCACAGGCTGAATGGCTAACTCTCCGGCTTTCCCAATCATCCTGCGGAGCTGCTTAAGTTCCTGCAGGTTTTGCTGCGTTTCCTCTTCCATGATCACATCATAGCCGTTTTCCTTGAGCAGGATGTTGCGCTTGGAAACGATAGAAAGCTCAAGATACAGGCGGATATAAGCATACAGATCCACGATGGTTTCTGGTTCGAAATAGTCTTTTAGAGACATCAGGTAATCCCCGGCTTTTGTCTCCCTGAACCTGCCTTTCTTTATCATGCCGAGCATGTCTACCTCACTGCTGAACTCTATCTCCAGCCAGTCTTGCATCAAAGTGTTGCTTCTTCGAAATACCAGTGTGAATATTACAGGCAGCAGCAACAACAGCAAAAACGTTTGCAAGAACGGGCTAACCAGGAAATGGTTAAAAAGGCTATGCACTCCATAAGCCATCAATAAACCCGGCCATATTGATAAGATAAAAGATTTGTTTCGCTGAATTCCTGCCATTATCAGGGTTGAAAACAATGCTGTTGCCCCACCATGCATAAGCGCAGTACCAAAACCCCGTATAATCCATATGGCTATGTTTCCGTGGGCATTCAAATCCCACAGGTAAAACATATTTTCAGCAAGGGCAAAGCCGGTGCCCACTGCAAAGCCATAGATAAGGCCATCAACCATAAAACCGATCTTACGCCGGGAAACCAGAAAAAATAAAATAAGTGCTTTTAAGAGCTCCTCGG
This sequence comes from uncultured Bacteroidales bacterium, assembly GCA_964465045.1. Lineage (GTDB taxonomy): Bacteria > Bacteroidota > Bacteroidia > Bacteroidales > JAIPAH01 > JAIPAH01. The sequence continues at coordinate 9,070 of CAYXJS010000045.1, forward strand.
TAAGGGGGGAAACATACCTTGAAAAGTGATCAAATTCAAACGCTAAACCACCGGCAACAGCCGTATTTATATAAAAAGCTAAGCCGGCTGAAACGACACCCCACAGCAGGCAAATAAGCAACAATGTTTTCCGGACCAGCTTGAAACTATCAAAAAGGTATAAACCAAACAGAAAAATGGTCACAGGTAACAAACTGACAACATAGTGCATGCTTTGGTTTTTTTTGAGTAAAACTGACTTATATGCAGCCTATGTTGCCTGAAAAAAACCGATTTAATTACATAAACCGGGTTATCACCTGACATCCTAAACCGCTAAGATTTCTACTCCCTGTGCTCCATTGACTAGAAGGTGTAAATATAAGAAAAGAAAGGAATAAACAAATAGATGACGCAATTTTTGATTGCCCTTTTCTAAACCCAAAACGATTTGTCCGGCTTACTATACATGAGTCTGGTATAAAAAGCGCTCACTATTTAATGAATTATATAATGCATTGATTATCTGAATGCTATAAAATACTACATTTTATATTTGTTTATTTATTTTCTAATTGTTAACCTACAATCATAAAAAATTATGAACTTATTAAACTGGACTCATACATCAATAATGCGATATTCTGTGGGTTTCGGAACGCCTTTAAAATCTTCAAGGTATTTCCCTGAGACTATTTCCATAACGCAAGATGTATTTTGGGAATGCTTTGCTTCAAAATCTTGTTTTACTTTCTTATAAAAGCTTTCGCTAATGACAATCCGGTTGGCTTTAGCTTTTGCTGTTAAACGGGCCGTTAAGTCAATATCCTTGCCATAGTAATCATTAAACCCCTCCAGAAAAGAGATATTATAGACATCGGTACAATGATGAATAGCCACCTTACACGGTAAGAACATCCCTTCCAGGGGGTAGTTTTTAATATTATCAATAGTGGCAAAGATTTCCTGGAGCAGCCCAAAATAATCGTCATATGACTCCTTTTCTTTCAGCTCCTCATCGGGAATATAAAGCATGATTTCATCACCGATTCCTTTAACTACATTGGCCGGGAAATCGTTGAGGATAGAGATAAAGTTAAACGTGTTATTCAGCATTCTGCCCCATTGCTTCAGGCTGTGGTTGTATTTGATTTGGGTAGAGCCCACGATGTCAATAAACAAGCATGTCCCCGGCGTTGTGGGTATTTCTTCAATCAAATCATCCAACTCTTTAGAGTTTGGGTTTCGAAAATGAATATATTTTACCATGATTTTTTTGATTTATCGCTTTAAACTGATTATCCTAAATTTTTCATTGCCTCGTACAAAAGCTGTTTTGCTCTCTGTATCGTTCGGAATATTTTTTGGTTATTTATGCCAAAATATCAGTGAAACTGGTTTACTCTAAAATCAGCATCAATTATGAATAAACGCAGATTATGAGGGCGTTATTCCCATTTAGAAATAACAATTCAAAATTCTGTGCAACACATATCCGTTATGGCAACTAAGATAAGAAAAGAAAAACAGGAATTAAGCTATTTATTTTGGATAAATACGACAACACTATAATTTACATTGAACATGTCCTTTTTAAACGGCAAAGAAAAAGCTCGAAAGCTCTACTGATAAGGTTACCACATACATTACTTCTTAAAACTTATAAACATAGTAACTTACAAACACCGCAAATTACAAACTTTTAAACTAAACTAATTAATTTTACATCTCAACAAATATTAGCATTCAATTTATGACAAACCACCGGCATTTTCTGATTCACAAACCTTATGGGGTATTGTCTCAATTTGTGAATAACCAAAACCGAAGAAAAAACAAACAATTGCTGTCTGACCTGCATGATTTTCCTGAAGGCACAATGACTGTAGGCCGTTTGGATGAGAAATCAGAGGGTTTGCTGCTGCTTACCACAAACGGGATTGTAAGTGCGCGGGTGAGGAGCAAAGCAGTGGAGAAGGAATATTACGTTCAGGTTGACGGTATAATCTCGCAGGAAGCTATAAATCAAATTGCAGAAGGTGTTGACATCAGCATCAACGGCAAAAAATACCACACACTGCCATGCAAGGCAACCCTATTAAACTCACCTCCCGAGGTTTTTCCCCGCCGGAAAAGCATCCGAAATGAACGGCACGGCCCTACGAGCTGGATATCTGTCACCATAAACGAAGGCAAATACAGGCAAGTGCGGAAAATGACAGCCCAGGCTGGCTTTCCTACGCTGCGACTCATTCGCGTTCGCATCGGCCACCTTACTTTAGGAAGTCTGGCTCCCGGCGAATTTCAGGAAATTGAAGCGTTTCAACTGCCATAAATCTTTTTTTGTTTTGTGGCGCTGGTCATTCAGGAAATTCTTCATTCACCTTGAGGCATAACGTAAAAAAAGCCACAGAAAGAGACCTTTTACGATATCCTTCTGTGGCTTCAGGTCAGCTTTTTTCTTTCCTATTGCATCATACCCGAAAGGTAATCTATTTTATCATCCATAAGCGTATTTAGCTCTTCAGCCAGGTCTTCCCGGTCATATTCCTCTGCTTGCATGGACAATCTTCTTATAGCACTGAAAGCCCGCGTCATGTCTTCTTCATAATAATTAAAGAACTCATCTCTCAACGAAACATAGTAATCCATATCTTCACTGTAGCGGTCAGCAATTTCACGGGCCAGCTTATCGCCTTTTTCCATGGCGTCGGCTTCGTAATAGACCTCCACAAGCGGTAACAGATAAAAGTCGGGCGGGATTTTTTCAGATGGGAACACACGCAACGCCTCATTGGTCAATTTAACCGCAGAATCAGCCCGGTTTTGGTTTAATAATGCTTCGGCCGTTCTTACAAAATTGTTTTTCGGCATCATCAGGTTTTTCTGGCTTTCGCGGTCTATGGTAACATCAGGTTTATGCAGGCGGCCCCACTTAAACTCGTTCATAAGCAGATCATAGGTTTTACGAGCATGCACGCCGCCCATACCCTGGTAATATGCTTGTGCTTTTACAGGCATAAATTTATAAATCATGCCTTCGAGGTGCATATATTCATCTACATCAAAAATTTCGCTTACGCTGCTGGGATTGGCAAAAGATATGGCACGTTCCCAGTTGTTAGTCGCGATGAGGTCTAAAAACATCAAATCATTTTTATAGAGATAATTTTTATTAATTTTCCACTTAATTTCATCTACAATACGATCATGCATATATTCAGGAACCAGCCCGCTTTCAATGACTTTTTGTTTATCTACTGTAATTTTTACTTTATCTGTGGGAATGAAATTCATTTTCTTTCCTTCCTGCATTGGCAGCTTTGTACGATCATCATCGTTTTTAATGAATTTAATCAATGATTTCAGTTCCTGATGTCCTTTAATCCGTTTCTGGGGATAAACCAAAACCGCATCATTTGTACCTTTGACGTAGTCTTCTTGATCAAGGGTAAAAGGCAGTGGTTCAGACTTATACATTTTATGGAACTTTTGGTGGATATACCAGTCACCTGAAGCCAGCATAAAGTTTACTACTCTTACGTCTGTTCTGACATCTTCCACTTCCTGGGCATACCATAGCGGGAAGGTATCATTGTCGCCGTTGGTGAAAATGATGCCGTTTTCATCGGCCGATTCCAGGTAGTTTATTGCAAAATCGCGGGCAGCATATCTGCCGGAGCGGTCGTGGTCATCCCATCCCTCTACAGCCATAATTACCGGAACCAGTGCGGTGATAATCACCGTAGAGAGCACGGCAGAGGCCGGAGTGTTTTTAATAAACTTCCGGAACCCATTGTAAAGGAACAATACGGAAAGCCCTATCCATATCGCGAAAGCGTAAAAACTTCCTGCATAAGCATAGTCTCGTTCGCGTGGCTGATAAGGGTACTGATTCAGATAAACCACAATAGCCAGTCCTGTCATTAAAAACAAGACACCAACCACTAAGGCATCGTTAGGGCGTTTTTGGATGTGATAGAACAACCCGATTAGGCCAAACAGGAATGGCAACAGGTAAAACTTGTTATCAGCCGGGTTCTGCTTGCTTTGCGGCAGGTTTTTCTGGTCTCCCAGGCGGGGTGCATCCAGAATGTTGATACCGGTTTTCCAGTTGCCATTTTCAATATCGCCATGGCCTTCAATGTAATTCTGTCTTCCGGAAAAGTTCCACATAAAATAGCGGAAGTACATATGCCCGATTTGATAACGGAAAAAGAACCGCAGGTTTTCACCAAATGTAGGTTTGTTGATTACTTTAGTTTCCCCGTTGGGATCCCGGTATTCTATGGGTCTTCCCTCTACTTTTCCCCAGCGTTTGTACGCCTGGATATGCTGCTGCTTTTGGTTACTCCACATCCGTGGGAAAATGGTAGTAAAGTCAGGATGATATTCCGGAACAGTGCCTTTGCGGTCATCAGTAATTACGTATTTTCCCTTGTCTTTGTCTTTTTCATATACAGGACTCTGATTGCCATAATCCTCTACCGGTGAGTTGTAATACTGTCCGTGAAAAAGAGGTGTAGAGCCATACTGCTCGCGGTTCAGATAAGCCAGCAGGCTGACAGCATCATCTGGGTTATTCTCATCAATTGGCGTGTTGGCATTGGACCGAATTACAATCATCAGAAAAGAAGAGTACCCAATCAACAAAAACACCATGCTCAATAAGATAGTGTTAACCAATGCTTTTTGTTTTCTAATGTAGTAAAAGAAAACCGAAAGCCCGGTTAGTAGTAAAAGTCTGAAGAAAAAGTTACCGGCAGAACCTGCCTCTGATAAAATCAGTATAACAAGTATTCCCAGTGTAACCAGTAAAACCATTTGCAATTTTTTGCCGGGTTTCACGTGTTCAGTATAATATATTCCTAAGGTAAGAATACTGATAATTAACAGAACAAAAAAGATGGTTCCTGAATTGAAGGGCAACCCAAAATCATTCACAAATAAAATTTCGATATGGGCAAACAGACTAACCACTTCAGGGATGACTCCCCACATGATGAATCCAATAAGCACCAGTGATATCAATCCGGTAAAAATGATGCCTTTGGTGGATGGGGTGTATTTCTTAAAATAGTACACCAGAACCACTGCCGGTATAGCCAGCAGGTTAAGCAAGTGCACTCCGATTGACAAACCGATGAGGTAAACAATAAACAACAGCCACCGATCAGCATGCGGTTCGTTGGCTACCCGCTCCCATTTCAGAATAGCCCAGAAAGTAACGGCAGTAAAGAAGGATGAAAGCGCATAAACCTCCCCTTCAACGGCTGAAAACCAAAACGAATCGGAGAAAGTATATGCCAGCGCTCCTACCAGTCCACTTCCTACAACGGCTAATGTTTTTCCGGTAGTAAAATCATCTGAAGGAGCTACAATTTTCCGCGCCAGTGCAGTAATGCTCCAGAACAGGAACAGAATGGTAAACCCACTTACAATGGCCGACATGCCGTTAATCATCAGGGCTACACGCGAAGTGTCGCCAAAAGCAAAAAGCGAGAAAAACCTTCCCAGCATCTGGAACAAAGGCGCTCCCGGAGGGTGGCCTACCTGAAGTTTGTAGGCCGTAGCAATATATTCGCCACAGTCCCACCAACTGGCAGTAGGTTCAAGCGTAAGAAAATAAACTGTAGTAGCAATGATAAAGGCTATCCATCCCAGGATATTGTTCAGTTTTTGGAATTGTTGCATTATTCTATTGTTTTGTTACGAATTCAACGTTTTCTTTTCATTCGGATTTCACAAAAATAGAAAAAAACCACTCAGGAATTTTGTAAAAAAAATAATTTACTATCTTTGCACCGTCTTAAACGATAGATGTCCGGTGGTGTAACTGGCAACACGTCTGATTTTGGTTCAGAAGAGTCCAGGTTCGAGCCCTGGCCGGACAACAAGGGAGCTGCTGAAAAGCAGCTTTTTTTGATTAAAACTCCCCCTTTCTGATTAGATTATCATTATCTTTGACATGTAATGGAGTAGTTTATGAACAGGAAAAACCTTTTTTTGATGATATTTATGCTTGTTGTTTTTAAAGCAGCAGGTCAGTTTTATCAGGCAAATATTCCATTCTTCACGCATTACAACCATACAGATTATAACCTGCATGGCTCTACTTACGCTTCTGTATTAAGCCCGTGGGAGGACATGATGTTTGCCCATGATGATGGAATCCTTGTATTTACCGGTCATGACTGGGAGTTAATTCCCATACCGGAGAGTTCGGATGTGCGGTTTTTAACCGTAAATGAAAACATGCTCCTGGCTGGAGGAACAAATACTGCAGGCTATGTAGATACAGACGATAAAGGCATGTACAGGTTTGTTCCCCTGATTGACAAGTATTCCCATCCCGTTAAGGTGAAAGAAATGGCATGTAGGGATTCTGTTATTTTTATCCGGGGTGAAAAGCATATACTGATGCATCATCTGAAAACAGGCAATACCGTGCAAAAAGAAGTGAATGCCGAGAGCCGTTTTCTGAAAATGAACCGGCAAAAATACCTCATGATAAAAGGTGAAGGGCTGTTTAAGCTGACTTCGGAATGGTTTGAAAAAAACAACCCCAGTCCTGTGATGAAAACTGAGAAGCTGTTTTTTACGATGGCCGTAGAATTAAATGCTGCATTAGCTCTGGTTTATGAAGAAAATGAAGGGTTTTTGCTTTTTGATATTATCAACAATACACTTGAAAAATGGAACAACCACCTTGAAGGCACTCCGTTCTTCGGCAAACCTTTTCAGGCTATTGAACTGCAGGACGAAAAGAATCTTTTGATTGCCCATTCAAAAGGAATCACAGTTGTGTCTAAAAACGGAAAAGCAAAACACGTTTTTGACAAACAAAACTTGTTACCCGAAAATGTATTACATGATATTTACCAGGACCCACGAGGCAATCTTTGGGTGAATATCAATGATGGCATACTTTATCTGGAATGGAGCTCACCTTTCAGGGAACTTAATACTCAATCCGGTTTTGAAGGCTATCCTGTATTTGCCACGTTTTGTTGTGACAGGCTTTATACCGGCACAACCTCCGGTTTGTACCAAACGGCGATAAATCCCATGGAACAGGCAAACAAACAAACTTTCAACAAAATACACAATACCGCTCCAGTTCATTATTACAGCACAAACAATCTGCTTTGGGCGGGGTTCAGCGATGCTGTTGTTCTGTATCCAGGTGGTGATACGGTTTTGCCTTTTGCCGCTCATACGTTTGCTGCTGCAAACAACCATCCGAAAACCTTATTTGCTGCAGCTAAACAAGGCTTGTTTCGGGCAAAACAAGAAAAGGACGCATGGAGCTATTCCAGAGTGAAAGGCTTCCGGGGAACGGCGCAGCAAATGGTAGTACAAGCGCCCGGTAAGATTTGGGTGCAGAAAGAAAGCGGAACAATTGAATGCTTAAAATTATCAGCAGATAAAGATTCTGTAGAATCTGTAAAACCGGTAACTGCATATTTACCCCAGGCAGAAAAAGCAGAATGGAATCTGCATAGCGGCAATGACAACCTGCCCGTTATAAGCGGAACAAAAGGGTATTACAGGTTTAATCCGCAACAAAACCAATTTGAAGGTATTTCAGCAATGAATAACCATCTTCCAAAATTAAAAATGGATTTGATAAAACAAGACCAGAATGGAAAGTATTGGTTTTGGCGAAATAACGCACCTTCTATGGGAGGCCTTGCAGGAAAAGTTATGGATGCAGTGGTTATAGACACAATGAGGTTTAAAAGGCTGATGGAATACGAAATTCGAGATATAGATGTTATTGAAGGAAAAACCATGTTTGCGCTGAACAATAAGCTGGTGTTTTATCTTCCCTCACAAAGCAAGCCTCATCAACCCTTTGAAGCGTTTTTATCCAAAATTCATGACATTTCGCATGACAGCCTTATTCTGAGAAGTCCGCTACAGAATAACCGGCAAAGTTTTACGCTGAGTCCTTTTCAGAATAATTTGCGGTTTATGGCACACACCAATTTATTTACCTCAACCAGGCGCACTCAATATGCGTTTTATCTCGAAAACCATGACGAGGACTGGGGGCATTGGCAAAATAACCCGTTTAAGGATTATACTTCTTTAAAGCCCGGTAAATACACCATTCATGTGAAAGCGCTCGATTTTCATGGCCATTTCAGCGATGCACCACCCGTTACATTTCAAATTAAAGCGCCATGGTATGCAACAACGTATTCGTATGCAGTTTATGCTATAGCCGCATTGGCATTACTTTTCGTGATTACAGAGCAAAGTAAGAAGGCGCACCGCAGAAAAACTTTGCATCTGGAAAAACTTGTGAAACAAAGAACGCAAGAGTTGGTCGATCAGCGCGAAGCTATCAGGAAAGAGAAAGATAAAATCAGCGAGATGAA
>CAYXJS010000046.1:0-17347 GCA_964465045.1 uncultured Bacteroidales bacterium
CTCTAACGATTTGGATGAGTTTAGGAAATGCTGTGAATTTTTGTCATGTACTTAGATAATTATATTTACTGCAAAATAAGAAAACTAATACTAAACCCATAAAAGCAAAGTGGGATGAGCATTTTACAAATTTCTAAATCTAGTAATGCCGTGGATATTAAATTCGACAGCAACAAAATGCATCTTGTATTAGATGATGGAAGAGAATTATCTGTCCCAATAAACTGGTTCCCCACTTTAAGGGATGCCACACCTGAGCAAAGGTACAATTGGCGATTTATTGGTGATGGTGAAGGAGTACATTTGGATGAACTGGATGAGGATATTCTTATAGAAAACTTGCTATAGATTCTTTTTATACTGCAGGTATTCTCATTCAAAAACACAGAAAAAACAGATAAAGAAACACCAATAGCCTGTCACCTCGAACGAAGTGAGAGGTCTGCTTTCAAAAAAACTCATAACATCAGATTTTACCGGACGACAATAATAAAGAAAACAAATTCCAAATTGTTTTGATCAAAGCTTCTTAATTTTGCAGTGAATTTAAGCGGTTCTCTGTTCCGACATATTGTCATAATCATATACGTAAAAGTGTTTCAAAAAGAAGCATTAACAATTTCTTAAGATTTTGGCACAAAATTCGCAGAGAGGCAAACGAAATACAGAGTAAATATTAAAAACAAACCAAAAATGGCTGAAGAAATAGAAAAAGTACGTTGTTTAATCATAGGTTCCGGTCCGGCCGGATACACTGCTGCGGTATATGCCGCGCGCGCTGACCTGAAGCCGGTTCTTTATGAAGGCATGGAGCCAGGTGGCCAGCTTACCACCACCACCGATGTAGATAATTATCCCGGATATCCCGAAGGCGTGGAAGGGCCTAAGATGATGGAAGACTTTAAAAAGCAGGCGCAGCGTTTTGACACGGATGTGCGTATGGGCTATGTTACGGAAGCTGATTTATCTGAGCGCCCCTTTAAGCTTAAAGCGGATGATGGTAAAACCTTGATTGCAGATACGGTTATCATCGCCACCGGTGCATCAGCAAAATACCTGGGACTTCCATCAGAGCAAAAATTTAAAGGTGGAGGTGTATCGGCCTGTGCTACCTGTGATGGCTTTTTCTACAAGGGCATGGATGTAGCTGTAGTTGGAGGCGGCGATACAGCAGCAGAGGAAGCTACATACCTGGCAAATCTTGCTAAAAAAGTGTACATTATTCACCGCCGTGATGAGCTAAGAGCTTCAAAAGCCATGCAGAAACGTGTCTTTAACACCAAAAACATCGAAATTATCTGGAATCATGTGGTTGAAGAAGTCTTAGGCGAAGAATCGGCTTTCAGTAATAAAGTTACCGGAGCAAGGCTTAAAAACACAAAAACCGGTGAAATCAAAGAAATCACCATTGATGGATTCTTCTTAGGCATTGGCCACAAGCCCAATACTGACATTTTCAAAGGTCAGATTGACATGGATAATAACGGATACATCAAAACAAAACCGGACAGTACTCATACTAATATTCCGGGTGTTTTTGCCGCAGGAGATGTAAAAGATCCGGTATACCGGCAAGCTGTAACATCAGCCGGTAGCGGTTGCGAAGCAGCCATGGATGCCGAACGCTACCTTGGTGAAGTAGAATACCAATAGAACTTCAAATATTTTTTCTTGAAAGTCGGTAGTTTTGCTGCCGGCTTTTTTTTATTTTTGACAAAAAGCAATCATACAAACAGCCATGATTCGGATTATTATTGCCACACTGCTTTCAACACTCTCTTTTGCCGGTTTGGCGCAACAGCTTGAAATCACTACAGAAGCAACTCCACCCTCCATTTGTGCTTCAGGCAGTTCCCTTCTGTCTGCTTACCCGTCCACAGCCGGCTTTAACAGCACCCCGCTTCCGCCACCGGGAAACCGGCCCGTTGTCACAATCACTTTTGCTGGTCCGGTATCCGCTGAAGACTTTTCAATAGAAAAAGCTGATCTGAAATATGATAAACATTTTGCATATTCTATACAGATAGACGACGGTCTGAGTCACATCACAAATTACGCATTCCCATTGCTGGAAGGCGGAGAGGTTGACGGCGAATCCTTCCCCGGACTTTATTACACCGACGGATGCGGAAATGATGTAGCTTTTAAGATGGCCACGGCTCATTATTCATGGAATGATTATAATGATAATGACATGCATGATCCGGAAAACGGATATGCTGACCTTGGCGATAACGGAACAATAACATGGGAGGAAATTATTTCATTATACGAAAATAACTGGGGGGTTTACAATCATGGTTTTTATGATAACGGAACGGAAGGTGGCCTCGAATATACAATAAACCGTAATCACAGCTACACCAGGCGCAATACGCATCCGAGCGTTTCCGGAGGAATTGACATGAACCTGTTTGTGATTCCGGCCAGCACAACAGAACTTGGACCAGTAGCCATTGACAACGGATATAACCAAATTCTATCTGCCAATTATCAACAGGGAAATCCATATTACAATATAAACTCCGAACCTTATTACAATGAAGAAATAAGCAGACACTTTGGCAATTCTGCAATTTTACCCACTGTTGAGTTGTTGGCTGATTCCGCTGAAAACGGTACAAAAGGCATGGCTACCACAGGAACACATCAGCTTAACTGGCAGAATTTCAAAGAAGATATGGAAACCATAGAGAGCCAGTATGGGAAAAGTGGCTCTGACTCCCTTTGGTTTGCTACTTCCGAAGAGGTTATCCAGTATCTCTATATCAGGGACAATATTAATCTGAACACACAAATATCCGGTAACACGGTAACAGTTGAACTGGAAGGAGCGCTTCCTGATGACTTCCGCTTTTATGCCCTGTCTCTTCTTGTGGACAGCGATATTGAGATAACACAGGTCGACATTGAAGACGGCACTGACTACTCTTCTAACAACGACTTTAACGGAAAAACGTTAATCAACCTCAACTGGAATGAAAGGGTAATCCCAACTCCAGAGTCACTTGCTGAAGAATTCACTTCCAAAGCTGAAGATAGTGAAGACACTTACGAAGCTCTTATCGCTATGGATTATGCAATGATGATTGAAGACACAGTAACGCAAAACTATTTCCTTTCACGTCTATGCAACATCCCGGGCGTTGAGTTACCCGATGACCTGTGCTCCAACTCCTCCAACTTTAGCTTCCAGTGGTTTGCCAATGGCGAAGTCCTTTCTGAAGAACCGATCCTCGAAGTAACTCCTTCAGAAACCACTACATACTCCGTTGTTATGACTTCAGGCAGTGAGGAAATCTCGGATGAAGTCACTGTGGAAGTCACTGACTCTCCTACCATAGAACTCTCCGAAGGAGCAACAACATGTCCAAATGAAACCATAACCCTTTCGGCGGTATCAGAAAACTATTCAGCTTTTTTATGGGAGTCTTCCGGCGACGGAACTTTCTCATCCCCTGAAAATCCTGAAACAGAATACACCCCCGGCGAATCAGATATTGCCAATGCTGAAGTTACCCTTTATGCTACAGCGCAATCAGAAGGCTGCGATGACGCCATTGATTCTGTAACCTACGAGTTTTATCCTGCTCCCTCAATTTCAGCTCCGGCTGACACTTCCATCTGTCATGATACATCATTATCCCTAACTGTTTCTGCTGAAAATTACAATACGATATCATGGTCTACCGACGGCAACGGAACTTTCTCTAATTCGAGCGGATTATCCACTACCTACACGCCAGGCAATGAAGATATAGCATCAGGACAAGCGACACTGACCGCCGCAGCTACAGAGGAAAACTGCGAGGCCCAGGCTGCAACTGACATTTTGGTACAGATCGTTCCATCCCCGGAAGGAAATGCGGGAGAACCTGTTGCTGTTTGTCCGGGTCAAGAATCCATCATACTGCAAGGGTCGGGTTCCAATTACAGCAATGCTTACTGGCTAAGCAATGGGTCTGGGACATTTGTAAACAACGGAATAGAGGCTGAATACGAACCGGCTGAAAGTGATTTTGCTATGGAAGACCTGGCTTTTGAACTGGTTCTTGAGCCTGAAGAACCTTGCTCAGGAATTTTTACCGAAACCATACCTGTTTCTTTCATCGAACCACCTGAGGCATTTGCCGGAGAGGATTCAGCAGCATGCTACGGGATTCCATTTCAGCTAAATGGCGACACTGCGAATGCTTCCGGTTTTTATTGGTCAACATCAGGAAACGGAACATTTAATGACCCGAACAGCCTAAATACTTACTATCAATTTGGAAATGCTTTTCAGCAGTCAGGAGAGGTGACGCTTAGGCTGCATGCAGTTCCTGAAGGAGCCTGCGAATCTGAAGATATCGATAGTATCGTGCTTACACAAGTTCCGCTACCTGAGATTAATGCCGGTGATGACGGGGAAATGTGTTATGCTGATACAGCCTATCAACTGGAGGGAAGCGTAGAAGGAACCGATGATTTCTACTGGATTACACAGGGCGACGGTACTTTTAGCGACTCTTCCATACTTGATCCGCTTTATTATCCGGGCCCGGAGGAGCTGGACGCAGGTGTAGCTTACCCGGGTTTAAAAGTGGGTGAGAGTGTTACGTGCGCTTCTACAATTTCTAATGATTATTTGCTGCTGACTATTATTCAGCCCCCCGAGGCAAATGCCGGAGAGGACAGGGAAATCTGCTCCGGAGAAAATACTGAGTTGAGCGGCAGCGCAATCCGTTATGATTCATTGGCGTGGATTACCACAGGCGATGGCAATTTTGATGCACCGCATCAACTTACCACCGCATACATTCCCGGAGAACAAGATATTAATGAAGGTTCTGTTGCACTCATCCTGGAAGCTCACGCAACTTCCGGGTGCGTGAATATGGATGCCGACACATTGTGGGTGACAATAGCCGATGAACTTAATGTGGATACAGGAGAAGACCAGGAAATTTGTCCGGAAATACCAGCCTATGCCTGTACTCCGGATTTGGCCAATGCGGATTCTGTAATCTGGTCAACTTCAGGGACAGGCACTTTCAGTGACAGCCTCGCGCTAAACCCGTTGTACTACATCAGCCAGGCAGATCGCCAGGAAGGAAATGTAACTTTACAATTAACTGCCTATTCAGAAAGCACCTGCAATGATGAAGCCTTTGATGAACTGACGCTGTCATTTTTACCTGCACCTGATGTGAATGCGGGGACTGACATCTCCATATGCGGCGGCCAGGATATCACGCTGAACGGATCGGTGCAATATGCGGATTCTATCCTTTGGGAAACCTCTGGCGACGGTACTTTCGCAGATGCAGGAGCTCCTCAGACTACCTACACTCCCGGAGAAACCGACATTATGACAGGAGGCGCTGAACTGATACTGAAAGCCAGCGCACTGCCGCCCTGCAGCACCTTTAGGTCAGACACAGCTGTGATTACCATTGATACCATACCCGATTTTGAAGTTACAGCTACACCTGAAAATATCACCGCTACGGAATCCAGCCTGATTACCTCATCCTTAACGGGAAATGCTTCCATAAACTGGAATATTATTTCCGGAAACGGATCATTATCCAGTTATGCTGGTGCGCCCATTACTTATTATTCCGTGCTGTCAGATACGCTCGAACCAGTACAATTACGTGCTACTGCAAATATCAGCGGAGTATGCAGCGCCACTTTATCTGACACAGCCACCATTTACGTATCTTCTTTTCCGCCTTTGTTTGCCGGAAACGATACTACCGTCTGCGAAACTTTGGAAAGCATCACGCTTGATGCCTCCTACGGAGGTGAAGAAAATCTGGTCTGGACAACACAGGGAGACGGATACTTTGGCGATTCCACGATGCTCAATACAGCTTATACCTTTGGCCAGGAGGACTATAGCAACGGCAGTGTCCATCTGCATTTATCTCCAATCAACGCAGATTATCCTCAGGATGATTTGATTGTGGACATTAACCCGCTTCCTTCAATAAGTTTGCCTGACACCACTGAAGGCTGTTCTGGCCAATCTATAGAAATCACTGCCACAGGAAGCGATTATTCAGAAATTACCTGGGAAAGTAATGGGAATGGAAGTTTTCTGAATACCTCAGGACTATCCACCACTTATCAACCCGGCGCTGAAGAAACAGAAGTGTTAATCTGGGCCACGGCTGAACCATTGGAAGGGTGTGTAGAAAATGCATCAGACACAACATTGCTCATACTTGCCCCTGCTCCTGAGGCCTTTGCGGGAGAGGATATCCTATCCTGCGGACAAGAGGATGTCCCGTTATATAACGCTTCCGCGGAAAATGCAGAAGGCAGCGAAATCATGTGGAGTAGCTCAGGCAGCGGTTCTTTTGAGAATCCAACCTCACTGCAAACGGTTTACTTCCCTTCAGAAAATGATATTTCTGCCGATGAAATCACCTTAACCTTAACGGTGAATTCCACAGGCACATGCCAAACAGAAGTTACAGATCAATTGCAAGTTACCTTTGAGCCTGCGCCTGAAATCACAATGGTGTCTTCAGATACATCATGCTATGGTGAGGAAGTAAGTCTGTCAGCTTCAGCGAGCCACTATAGCAGCATCGTTTGGGAAAGCCTGTCAGAAAGTTTCTTTAGCGACAGCACAGGGATTTACGCAACATTAATACCGGCAGAAGCTGATATTCAAGTAGGTGAAGCGCCTTTCCGGGTTTTTGCCAACGGAACAGGAGCCTGTTCAGCAATGGCTGACACAGTTTACAAGGATGCCACCTTAATCCCCGAACCTTCAGTCAATGCCGGGGAAGACCAGTCTTCCTGCGGGTATAATTCAATTTATATCAGCGGAATAGTATCTGATATCAGCTCAGGAAATATTTCATGGAGCACCTCGGGAGATGGATATTTTGATAATGATAATCTTCTGACCACCAACTACCACCCCGGAGATGAGGATGTTGATAATGGCCAGGCAATTCTTACACTGCAGGCTGCCTCCCCTGCTCCATGTAACGATGTATTTACAGATGAGATGGTAGTCAACATACAAACAACGCCACTTACTCCCGATGCTCCATATGGCGAGGAGACCGTTTGCCAGGGAGAAACAGAAGTAGCGCTGCAAACCAATCCGGTAGAAAATGCTGATTCTTATATTTGGTATTTACTTACAGGAAATGCAGGTTCTTTTGAAGAAACTATCACAAACGAACCGGAGAATGTTCTGATGCTTGACGATGAATTCCAGGGAAACTTCAAAGTAAGAGTAGCTGCTATGAATAGCTGTGGCACAAGCGATAAATCTGAGTATTTCAGCGGTAGCGTGAAAGAAAATCCACAAGTGAATATTTCAGCAACACCCTCTACAGAAGTGTGCCAGGGAGAAATCATTGTTTTAGATGCAACAACTGATGAAGCAGAGGATTATTCCTGGTATCCCGGTGATTTCTGGGATGTACCTGTAATCGAAGTAGACTCTTCAGGGCATGATCAAGGACACAAAACCATGTTTGTTGACGTTACCGACACGTTTGGATGCACGGGTTCCGATAGCATTCAGTTGTTTTATTCGGTGTGCACACACCAACCCAGCCGGGAACATCTTCCTCTTTTTGTATCACCTAATCCGGCTAAAGATAAACTCGCTATCCAATACCACAAAGAGGCTGTTATCACTGTAATGAATGCAACAGGAAAAATTGTCAAAAAAACAGTACATCCTTTTGATAAGACGCCGCAACTTACCATGAACATCCGCCAACTTCAGCCAGGCACCTATTACCTGCGCCTGAAAAGCGGTAATTATGTTGAAGTCAGGAAACTAATATTCATACCTTAAAAACATTCTTATACAAACCGCGTTTTCTAAAAGAACACAGAACAAACTAACTATGAAAAAACTTCCAATACTATCTTTCCTTATTATACTGACATTTCCGTTGTTTTCGCAAAACTTAACGGTAAAGAAAGCCGCATTCCATGATAAAACGCCTGCTTTGCGCGATATGGAAAAAATAGAACCCGGCGTCCGAGATCGCTCATGGAAAGACAATGTAATCCGCAATGAAGCTGATCCGCGATTTGAAAACATAGACAGGGACAAAACTACTTTACCGGAAGGTTCTGATCCGATATGGCAAAAGGCCATGGGAAAGTCGCCGGCAAACGCTCCTATCCAGAATTTTGAGGGGACATCCAATGTAAATGGCGTATACCCACCTGACACCGACGGAGATGTTGGGCCTGACCATTATTACCAAATGATCAATCTTTCTTTTCAGATTTTTGATAAAGAAGGCAATTCGCTTTACGGTCCTGCTGATAACAGCACGATATGGGATGGCTTTATCGGTCCGTGGACCGGCACCAATGACGGCGATCCTATTACACTCTATGACAAAGAAGCAGACCGCTGGCTCGTAAGCCAGTTTGCCATAAACACATCCGACGGGTCATACTGGGAGTTAATAGCCGTCTCAGCTACCGGCGATCCGCTTGGTGAATATTATCGTTATGCTTTTGAGTTTCCGGCTTTCAATGATTACCCCAAGCTGGGAGTCTGGCCCGATGCTTATTATGCTTCCTTTAACATGTTCGGATCCTACAACCGTGTGGCCGCCGCTGCTTTTGAGCGGGATGCCATCTTAGAAGGCGACCCGGACGCCAGGATGGTGCTTTTTGACCTGGAGGAAGGTTCGGAGCCGTGGAGTATGCTTCCGGCAGACTTTGACGGGGAAATGCCGCCCGAAGGAACTCCAAACTACTTTGCCTTTGTGCAGGATGACTGGTTTGCAGACCAGGACCAGGTAAAAATCTGGGAATTTGAAGTCGACTGGGATAATGTTGAAAATTCTACCTTTGAAGAGGCCCACGTTATCGATGTTTCTAACTTTGATTCAGAGATTTGTCCGGCCTATCGCGGAAGATGTATTCACCAGCCGTTAGATGCTCCTTTGCTGGAGTCTCTGGCAGGGCGGCTGATGTTTCGTCTGCAATACCGCAACTTTGGCGATTATGAAGCTATGGTCACAAACCATACGGTAGACGCTGATGGCACAGGATTAGCCGGCATCCGATGGTATGAATTCAGGGATTATGATGATGGACAAGGCTGGCAATTGCATCAGGAAGGAACTTATGCGCCTGACAGCGATCACCGCTGGATGGGCTCTGTGGCTATGAATGCCGATGGATATATTGCACTGGGATACAGCGTATCAAGTACGGAAACATTTCCCTCGATAAGATATACAGGTCGCGGACCAAATGCTCCTTTGGGTGAGATGGTGTTTACAGAAGAAACCATTATTGATGGTTCAGGAGTGCAAACCGGACAGGCCAGCAGGTGGGGAGATTACTCCAAAATGTCAATTGACCCTACTGATGATGAAACCTTTTGGTTTACTACAGAATATATAGAACAATCCGGACAAGTATCATGGCAAACGCGCATTGCCTCTTTCCAATTAGAAGAAGACTTTATTGCTCCCGATGCAGTTACAGACTTAAGCGCTGAAACACCAACCACAAACGGGGTGTGGTTACGCTGGACTTCCACACCTGATAATTTAGGCACACCGTATCTCTATGATGTGCGCTACAGTACTGAACCTATAACCGGAGAAAATTTTGAAGAGGCTACTCAGGCTACAGACGCTCCTGAGCCTTCCCCGGCAGGCACAGAGGAAGCCTTTTATATTTCCGGGTTCGACTTTAACGAAACGTATTATTTTGCGCTGAAGGTAGCCGACCGGCAATACAATTATTCAGACCTGTCTAACATAGCCCAGACTGAAACACCCGGGCTTCCTGATTTAGTTGCAGATGAACAACTGCGTCATGCAGAAACTTATCAGGGATTTTCCGTAAATGATTCTCTGCTTTTTGACAATCCAGGGGATAGCGACATTCGCTTTGAGCTGACAAAAGGCGACACTGTCCCCGGAACTCCGGGAGAAATCATTCAAACATTTCCCAATGCAGGAACCGGATTGCTGGGGATGCATTTTGAACAGGATAAAATTTTCCTGGTTAACTCGGGAATCCATGCTTTGATGATTTATGACACAACTGATCAGGCGCTTGTTGACACTGTACATATTCATGAACAACCTTTTGGCCTGACTTCTGACGGAGAAAAACTTTGGATAGGTAATAAAAACGGCTTAATCAAAGCTTATGATTTTGAAGGTAATCCTACAGGCGACAGCCTTTTCTTTCCTATGGAACATTATCACGCCCTGACATTTAACGGGGAACATCTTCTGTTAAATGCGGTGAATGAAGACAACCCGATGATTTATAAAATCAATCCTGAAACCGGAGAAAATGAAGGAGTTATTCATACTGAAATCGATATGGATATCTGGCAAAGCACCTGGGTAGAAGAACATCAGGAGGGTAAATTATGGATTACAAACAATGACGGGCTGATTGCTCAGCTCGTTATGAATGAAGCCACCGGGAAATATACCGTTCTTCAGCAGTTTGATGCACCGGCTTCCATATCATACGCTCTTTCTCATACCGGTAATCATTTGCTGTATGCCGAAGTGGCCAATCAAATTTATTTGATAGATGATGGTGTGGATGAAATCAATTGGCTAAGTTATCCTGTGATATCCGATACTATCCCTTCCGGGGATGAATATGAACTGATTCTGAACTATGATGCATCAAATCTGGAACCTGCTACCTATCCTGCATTTGTAAAAGTCCACTCCAATGATCCGGAGCAGCCTGAAATTACGATTCCTGTAGAATTAACCGTATTGCCATACGAAGCAATGCAGCTCAATATAACAGGAATGCCCGGACAGGTTTGCAGCGGTACCCCCTTATCTTTGAGCGCAGAAGTTCAAGGCGGATCAGGTGAATTATCCTATCAGTGGTTTGAAGCAGAGGGCGAATTGCTTAGTCAGCAGTCAGAAATAATCTACCTGCCGATGGAAGAGACTACCTTGTATGTAGAAGTAAAAGATGATGTTTCCACTGTAATGGATTCGCTCATCATAGCGCCTGAACCTTCGCCTGAATTTTCGCTGAGTAAAGATACCACCCTGTGCATCAATCATGAGCTGCAGCTTGCAATGCCGGAGGGTTTTGTTTCATACGAGTGGCACGATGGCAGCAGTTCAAATACGCTTGTAATAGACAGCACAAATACCAGCTTAGGCGAAAACATCATTACAGCGACAGCAGAAGGCGAGAACGGCTGCTTTACGACAGACACACTGGAAGTAACCATGGAAACCTGTGCCGGAATCTATGAAAATACTAAAGAGGAAATCAGCGTCTTTCCGAATCCGGCGAGCGACAAGATCTATATTTCCATGAATCGTTCTTCCGGAGCTAAGCTAAGCATAACAGACATCAATGGCAAGCAAGTTTATGCTGATCACATTGAGCCCACTCATGCGCGTGAAGTGTACAGCATTGATGTGGCTTCCTGGCAACAGGGAACATACTTTATAACGGCCGAAATTAAGGGAAGACAGTTTACAAAGAAATTTATCAGGCAAGATTAATCATCCCCGGCAAGTTGTGGGTCAAGGCGAAGCATATGAATCTCCCCGGTATTGGAATCGGTTTCGCCTCCCACAATAACAATATTGCCATCAGGTTCTTCGATGAGGTCAAACCCCACGCGGGTGTAATTGTAATATACATCGCCATATGTTTCACTCCATTCCTGGTTTAAATCATCATCCAGTTTAGTAACCCACAGCGAACTCCTTTGTCTGCCTGACATGTAGTATCCACCGGTTTGAGCTGGAAGGATTGCATAGCCCTCTTCATAGTCCCACTCGTTTTCTGAACCATAGTTTTTTTCATTTAATATTTCGCCCTTCCTGTCAATCTGAACTACCCATGCATCATTGTTTCTGTTGTTATGAAAAGACCCGGTATAACCGCAAGCCAGGAACGTACCATCCTCTAGCTCTTTCATATCCAGCAATTCTTCTACAGCTTCTCCGCCATACTGTTTGCTCCACTGAACTACGCCTTCAAAATCTGTTTTGAAAATCGTTACATCCTGATTATCTTCTCCCACAATAGATTTGCCTTGTACCAGATATCCATCGTCTAGCAAAAGGGCGCTGTTAGCCACATCCGTAGAATCAAAGTCATATGTTTTACTCCATATCTCCTCGCCGGCTGATGATATTTTAATCAATATCATATCAGATTCATTTCCGGATTTAAGGGTTGTATAACCACCTATAAGAAACTGATCATCCCCGGAAGGGATAATAAATTTTCCCTTATCATAATATACTTCACCGAAAGTCTTAAAAAATTGCTGCTTGCCGTTTTCATCCGTTTTTATCAGCATAATATCCATGCCGCCATATCCGAAACTCATTGTAGAACCTACTATCATATACCCGCCATCAGGTGTTTCTACCATTTGACTGGCATCATCAAAATTGCTTCCTCCATAGTTTTCTTCCCATACTTTGTTGCCCTGTTTATCCACTTTCAAAAGATAGGCATCTGTTTTACCCAATCCAAAACTATTGGTACGGCCCAGGATCAGATAATGTTCATCGCCTGTTTCCATAATCTGCACTGCATATTCCAGGCTATCGCCACCGAATGTTTTTATCATTGTAAATGCGCCGGGAGAATCATCATTATTATCAACACAGCCATTCAACAGAAGCAAAATCACTGCAACAAAAGCAGGTGGAAATAAAAAGCTTTTCATTCGTCATCCGTTTTATAAAAATCGACCATTGCTGTTTTTACGACATATTTCTTAATCTGTTTCAATACGTCTTGATGATCCGGATGTTTTGCATAATTTTCGAGGGCTCTTTGGTCTTTCACCCATACTTTAAGGATAAGATCGAAAGCATCAGCACGTTCCGCAAAATTCAGACCGGTTTCAATGCGGTACACGTCATCAATTTTGGTTTCCAAACCCTGCAAAGCCATTTTCAGATTTTCCTTTTCATTGAGATGCGCTTCATGCATCTTCATCATAACCACATGTTCTATCATTTTGCTTCATATTAGATCAACAAAAATACATAATTTACCATGTAAAATAAATTCTTATCCACGGTGACATATCCTTATCCGGAAGGTTCTGTAAAAAATAGTAAAATGAAGGGTGATATGATAAAACAGCCGAACGCATAGAAGCATCCGGCTGTTAGTATTGTTTTACCGGTGAATCACACTAACCACGATTTCCAGGATTTCCCTTTCTTTTTCAAGCGCTTTATCAATCATTTGCTGTCCTTCTTTCAGCACTTTATCAACGTATTGCTTGTCATCAAGTCCTTCTACGTTGATTTGCACATTCAGATAGGCACCGCGCACGCCTGCTACAGCAGCAAGTGCCCCAACTCCGGCATCAGAAACGCTGTTCGGATTGCCTGTTTCAGCCATTCCCTTCATCACTTCAAGGGAGTCATAGCAAAGTTTCATCACATCAAAAGGCACCTGAATGGCGTTTCGCGTAGCTTCCTGTATAGCATTGCTGCGGGCTTCCTTATCCTCCGGTGTATTTTTAGGCATCTTAAATGCGTCCATTATGCGGTTAAACGCCTGGGTATCCCGGTCAACCATATCCAAAAGACGATCATGATAATATTTCCCTTTCTCTGCCCACTGGCTAAACTCTTCCCAGCGGTCATCCCAACCTCTTTTATGCGAAGACAGGTTGGCTACCATCGTGCCGAGAGCAGCGCCTAAAGCGCCTACATAAGCAGAGACAGAACCTCCTCCGGGTGCGGGAGATTCTGATGCTGTTTCATGGACGAAGGTCGTAAGATCCATATCCACCAGTTTTTTCCCCTTTTGTTGCTCCTTATCCAGAATATATTCAATAATTTTCTTATCGGGTTCAAATGGATATAACTCATCCAATCCCAGAGATTTCACTGCAATCTTAATGATTTCGCTGTCTGCGATACCCAATGAACGGTTTTGCTTTTGCAGGAAATGTTTTCCGGCATCCAGCATGGCTTTGATGGGCACTACCCCAACAATTTCAGAGCCTGTAACGCGCATCCCTCTTTGCTGGGCGCTTTTGCTAACTGCCTCAAACGCTTCGTGGATGCTGGTAACTGAAATATCCGTGAGATTCATTGAAATCTGCGCAATGCCATATTCCTCGATATACCATCCAATCGCTTTTACTTTTTTCAGCATGCCCGGTTCGCGCACCGGGTTTCCATCATCATCCTTCACGGGTTTTCCGGTGATAGGATCTCCTTCTTTTTTGATTCGTCCTTTTTCCCGAACATCAAAAGCCACAGAATTTGCACGGCGGACAGACGTCGTGTTAAGGTTGATGTTATACGCCACCAGGAAGTTACGCGCACCCACGGCAGTTGCTCCGGTTTCCGGGACAAACTGGGCAGGGCCAAAATCGGGTTTCCATTGTGGTTTCGTCAGCTTTTCTTTCAGCGCTTCATACTCTCCAGCCCTTATGTTGGCAAGGTTTTCGCGCTCCGGAGCTGATGCCGCCTTCTCGTAAAGATACACCGGGTATTGCAGCTCTTTGCCAATGCGTTTGGCCAGCTTGCGGGCATATTCTGCCGTTTCTTCCATCGTAATGTTGCTCACCGGAACCAACGGACATACGTCAGTAGCCCCAAAGCGCGGATGCGCTCCGCTGTGCTTTGTCATGTCTATAAGCTCCTTAGCCTTCTTCACAGCTTTAAAGGCCACATTCAGAACTTCATCGGGCGTCCCCACAAACGTAACTACCGTACGATTGGTAGCCTCGCCCGGGTCCACATCAATTAACTCTACTCCTTCAGAATTTCGGATTTCATCGGTGATTTTATTTATCACAGTCATGTCTTTGCCCTCGCTAAAATTCGGGACACATTCAATCAGTTGTTGCTTCATAATGATTGTATTTTTTATATAATTTTTCCGTTAAGTATGACTTTATCCACTTTATTGCTACCATAATAGTATGGCAGATATTCGAGATTTGGAATATCTTTCGTTATAAACACGTTGGCTTTTTTTCCACGGGCTACCGAACCCAGTTTATCCTGCACACCCATCGCGTATGCTGAGTTCAGCGTAGTAGCATTGAGCCCTTCCTGAGGTGTAAGCCTGTATAAGATGCTGGCCATTGACAGAATAAGCTGCATATTTCCTGATGGTGAAGACCCTGGGTTGAAGTCGCTGGCCATCGCCACCGGCAACCCAAAATCAATCATTTCTCTTGCCGGAGCATACTTCAGGTTCAGAAAGAAAGCGGCTCCCGGCAACACAGTAGGCATGGTTCCAGAGCCTTTCAGGGCTTCCATTTCTTCTTTTCCCGTAAATTCCAGATGATCAACCGAAAGCGCTTTGTATTTTACACCGGCTTGTATGCCGCCGGAATAGTCTAGTTCATTGGCATGTATTTTTGGCGTAAGGCCGTATTTTGCGGCTGCTTCAAGGATGCGCTCCGTACTTTCTACCGTAAAAAAGCCCTTATCGCAAAACACATCCACAAAATCAGCCAACTTTTCTTTGGCAACGGCCGGAAGCATTTCGTTTACTACAATATCCACATAGGCTTTTTGGTTCTTTTTATACTCAGCAGGAATGGCATGCGCTCCGAGGAAATTAGATTTTATGGTAAGCGGGGAATTTTCCTTAAGCCGCTGAATCACTCTCAGCATTTTAAGTTCTTGTTCTGTATCCAGACCATATCCTGTTTTGATTTCTACAGCGCCGGTTCCGTAATCAGCAATTTCCTCAAGACGCTTCATCGCATCCTGATAAAGCTGTTCTTCTGAAGTTTCTTTCATGGCTTTCGCCGAATTCAGTATTCCCCCTCCCCTGCGGGCAATCTCTTCATACGACAAACCATTGATCTTATCCACATACTCTATTTCGCGGGTTTTTGGGAAAACCAAATGCGTATGTGAATCACAGAAAGCGGGAAAAACCATGCGGTTTGTGGCATCAACAGAGATTACATTCTTCTGGTTGTATTCAGGCAATTCATCCATTGGCCCAAAATCCTGTATTAATCCGTCCTTAATAAAAAGATATGCATCTTTAACCGATGCTACTTTCTTCATTTCCGCTCCTGAAACATATTCACGTGGATTTTCTTCCACCTGAAACAATTCTTTGATATTAGAAACAAGTATTTTCATGCTTGATAATTTTCTATGCAAATTTTATAAACGACTGGTTTTGAATATTAAACGCAAACCTGCATGCACAAAAATACAAAATTTAACTAAGCCGCCACTACAGGCTTCTATGGATGTAATCCCATAAAAAAAAATTAAAATGCAAAATAATTGGTTTCAGGTATCTGCTTTCTTAAAGAATATCTTAATTTTGAGGCATCTATTAATCACAATTCGCATTAAAATGCCAAACAATAAAACCATGAGAACACTAAAATCCTTGTTTATCACACTTGTGATAACAATGCTGAGCATTCAGATTTATGCTGAACGAATTCCAAAAAGTGAGGCAGAAACTGTAGCCACTCACTTTATTTACACCACTACGGCTACGTATTATGAAGCTATGGATTGGGACGATATCCGCTTCGAAGAAAGCTATACTTTTTATGCTGCTGAAGGAGATGAGGCTTACTACATCTTCAATTTAAAACCCAGCGGCTTTGTTATTGTTGCTGCTGAAACCGCCATGGAGCCTGTTTTGGGCTATTCTTTGGAAGGTGGTTATAACGAAGATGATAACAACCAGGTTTTTGAAAGCTGGATGCAATCGCATGTAGATGCCATCGATTATATCCGCAAAAATGAGATAGAGCCAGCCCCAGAAATGGAAAAAAAATGGGCAAATTACCTGAAAAGTGAACCCTCCGAAATTAAAATCCCTGCCCGCAGCGACCGGGATGTAGAACCTCTGCTCACCAACACCTGGAACCAGGATTACCCTTACAATGCTTATTGTCCTGAGGATGAAGACGGACCGGGCGATCATGCTTACGCCGGATGCGTAGCCACAGCCATGAGTATGATCATGTACCACTATAAATATCCGGAACATGGATACGGATCGCATAGCTATTACATATATCCATACGGCACTCAATCAGCCAACTTTGGAGAAACATACTACATGTGGGATGCCATGCTTGACGATATCAGCAACACAAGCCCTGAACATTCTATTCTGGGTATTGCCGAGTTGCAGTATCACTGTGCGGTTTCAGTGGATATGAACTTTTCTCCTGAAGGCAGCGGATCATATAGTTATTTGGTTCCCAATGCTATAAAAGAATATTTTGGCTACAGCGATGATGCCGTTTTTCTCTCTAAAGACGATTACACCTTTACCGAATGGACGGATATGATTACCGAAAACCTGGAAAACGATCATCCCATTTATTATTCCGGTCAAAGCACCGAAGGCGGCC
>CAYXJS010000047.1:0-17234 GCA_964465045.1 uncultured Bacteroidales bacterium
TCATATCCATGCAAATATTACCTACCACAGGCACTTTTTGTCCTTTGAGAATGAGATTTCCCTTACCGTTGCTTAGCAATCTCGAGAGACCGTCAGCATAACCCAGCGGTACGGTAGCAATTTCCATTTCACGCTGTGCCGTAAAAGCACGGTTATACCCTATGGTATCACCTTTACGAATCTTTTTAATTTGGGAGATGCTGGTTCGCAGAGTGCTAACATTTTTTAAACTTTGTTCTACATTCTTATCGGTCGCAATTCCGTACAGACTAATTCCAAGGCGCACCATGTCCATTTGCGCCTCAGGGAAGCGGCTTATTCCAGCCGAGTTGAGGATATGCTTCAGTACAGGATACTCAAACGCATTTTCAATTTTCCGGCTCAATTCCCTGAACTGGGAAATCTGATTTTGTGTAAACTCATCATTCTGCGGATCATCACTAGAAGAAAGGTGAGAGAAGACAGAGCGAACATGCAATAAATCATTCTTAGCAATCCGCTGAATTAATTCATCAACCTCTTCCTCTACAAAACCCAATCTGTGCATACCCGTATCCAGTTTCAGATGAATCTGCACGGGTTTGTTTTTAGGCAGAAGATTTCGTTCAATGGCTTCTTCGAGCCTCTCCAATATCCTAAAGCTGTATATTTCGGGTTCCAGTTGATGCTTCAGAAGAGCATCAAAACTCTGTTCATCGGGGTTCATCACCATGATAGGCAAACGGATACCCGCCTTTCGCAATTCTACGCCTTCATCGGCATAAGCCACACTTAAATAATCCACATTATGATACTGCAGCATATTGCTGATTTCATAGCTTCCGGACCCATAAGAAAAAGCCTTTACCATTGCCATAATCATGGTATCCGGTTTTTTTATGCTCTTGTAGAAATTTAGGTTATCTATCAGGGCATTCAGATTAATCTCCAAAACCGTTTCATGGTCTTTCTTCTGGAGTACTTTACTGATGCGTTCAAATTCAAACTTCCTTGCTCCTTTAAGCAATATGGCCTCATCACTGAACCCCGAAAACGGATTATTCCGGATAAATTCATCCGTGGATTTAAAAAAACTGCTCTCCATCCTGAATAGGCTGGCCATACGGCTCAAACCCTCACCTATGCCAATAAATTTATGAATGTTCTTTTTTTCGAGAAGTTCTGCTATTTCACCATAAAGCTCCATATCCGGGCGGTTGCTTTGCATGATGTCCGAAAGCACCACCGTTTTTTTCTTGTGCTGGTTTTGCTGGTTTAAAAAATCCAGAGCTATAGAAAGGGAGTTTACATCAGAATTATAGCTATCGTTGATTACGGTACAATCATTAACTCCTTCCTTGAGTTCAAGCCGCATGGCTATAGGCTGGAGCTCGAGCATACGAGCTTTAATGGTTTGCTGTTCATATTCAAATAATAGCATGACTGCCCAGCAATGGATGGCATTTTCTATGGATGCATCATCAATAAAAGGAATGGTGATATCGATTTCCTGATTTTGATATATGCCAAAAATATCAGTAGTTGACTTGTTCTTTTTGGTTTCTGTAATACGCAAAGTAGCATCCGTTTCCCGCGACCAGGTGAAAAGCTTCACGTTATGCCCGATTTCAGAACGGATGATAATCTCCCGGATATCACGATAATCAAGCGAATAAATAAGCGTTTGTACTTTAGTAAACAACTTAAGTTTCTCCCCGGCTTTTTGGATGCGGCTAATGAAGTTTTTATCATGCGCCGCTCCAATATTGGTAAAAAGCCCTACAGAAGGCTTAAGTATTTCCTGTAGAGCAGTCATTTCTCCGGGTTCTGATATGCCGGCTTCAAAAATTCCCATATCAGCATCCTTGTTCAGCGGCCATACTGACAATGGTACGCCAATCTGTGAATTATAGCTTTTTGGCGAACGAAGGATGTTTTTATCGGCATGCATAAGTTGGAAAAGCCACTCTTTAATGATGGTTTTTCCATTACTGCCGGTAATGCCAATTATGGGTATGTCAAACTGACGCCGATGATAGCCGCTTAGCTGCTGAAGCGCTTTCAGCGTATCATTAACTACAATAAAGTTGGCTTTTGGGCAATCATTCCGAACATCGTCAATTGATACCACAAAATTCAAAACACCCATATTGTACAATTCGCCAATATATTGATGGCCGTCATTCTTTTTCGTACTCAGGGCAAAAAACAATGTATTTCCGGTCATAATAAGCCTGCGGCTGTCGATGAGAATATCATCAATTACGGCCGCATCCGGGTTATTCAAAAACAATTGCCCCCCGGTTATGGCGGAAATTTTTTCGAGAGGGTATTGATGAGCGATCATGATTAAATGTTTTGTTGTGTAGTTTTGGGCTTATTTCGCTGATTATATATGCTATTTCCGTGCGCAATTCGCGATTCTTTTGTTAACTCGTTGAACTCCGCCCTGTTCTGATAAATATCGCAAGCCATATAAACTGCTTCACGGAAAGACTCTTCTGAAGCCATTCCTTTTCCCGCAATTTCGTAGGCCGTACCGTGTGCGGGAGAAGTTCGCACTATGGGAATCCCTGCTGTAAAATTCACACCTGTATTAAAGGCCAGGGCTTTAAATGGCAGCATACCTTGATCATGATACATCGCCAGCACAGCATCAAATTTCCTGTAATTGGGAGTGCCGAAAAGGCCATCAGCCGGGTAAGGCCCGAAAGCCAGAATGCCTTGTTCGTTAGCTTCTTTAATAACCGGAATTATAACTTCCTGTTCTTCTTTGCCTATTAGCCCTTTATCTCCGGCATGCGGATTCAAACCTAACAATGCGATTCTCGGTTTTTCAACAGCAAAATCCTGACGAAGTGAATCATTAAGTATATTCAACTTAGTAAGAATAAGTTCTTTGGTAACCGTATCAGGAATGTCCCGTAAAGGAATATGACCTGTCATCACGCCAATACGTACATCCCTGGATATCATCAGCATCAAATCATCATGCTCGCCAAACCTTTCGGCGAGGTATTCGGTATGTCCGGGAAAGCTGAATTTATCAGACTGAATATTATTTTTATTGATAGGCCCTGTTACTAAAACATCCACATCATTATTTTTAAGCGCGTTTACGGCAGCTTCTAGCGACATAAAAGCCAACTCTCCGGCTGCCGTGGTAGATTTGCCCAGCTCAATCTTTACTTCATGATCAATGATGTTTACGATATTTAGCCGGTTAGCTACAGCCTGAGATGGCGACTTCACCAAATTCATATTAAAATTCTGAATATTCAAAACCTTACGGTGATACGAGGCTGCCTTGGATGAACCAAAGACAATAGGTGTAATCCCCTCAAGAATACGGGGGTCCATAAATGTCTTTATGATAATCTCATAGGAAATGCTATTGATATCCCCGTGAGTAATGCCGATCCTGATATTATTATTCATATCAACTGAAATGTTCTTTGTTATTAAAAGCGCAAAAACCCGAACAGTAACTGATTTTTACACCATCCGGAAGTTAATGCATAAGCGGGTAAAAATAGTTATTTATTGCTGATTGCTGAAAAAATCAAACAATAATCTTACTCCATAACCAGAGGCGCCTTTCCCGTAATATGACTTTTCTTTGCTGAAATAAGCCACACCGGCAATATCCATATGCAAATAAGGGTAATCCGTAAATCGTTCTAAAAATTTTCCGGCGTGTATAGCACCACCTTCAGCTCCGCCAAGATGTTTCACATCTGCGATGTCCGATTTCAGTTCCTCGGCATATTCATCCCAGAATGGCATTTCAGCTATGCGCTCATAGACATTTTCTCCGCTTTCCTTTAGCATCGCCATATCTTCATTGGAATTACCCATAGCCACAATTCCGTGACCGCCAATAGCCCGTGCTGCCGATCCGGTTAACGTGGCGGCATCTATTACCAAGGCAGGTTTAAACTTTTTCGCATAACTCAATGCGTCCGCCAAAATCATTCTACCCTCAGCATCTGTATTGATAACTTCTACCATTGTGCCATCATACATCGTAACCACATCGCCGGTAACATAGGCATTGCCATCCACGCGGTTATCTGTTGCCGGAATCAGGGCGATAACATGCACCGGGAGCCTGGCTTTGGCAATAGCGCCTAAGGTATTCGCCATTGTTGCTGCTCCGGCCATATCCATTTTCATATTATTCATGTATTCTCCGGGTTTCAGGTTCATCCCTCCGGTATCAAATACAACTCCCTTACCTACCAGGATGTACGGTTTTTCATTGATTGGCTGTTCAGGTTTCCATCCCATTACAGTAAATGTAGGTGGGTCTACACTTCCTTTATTAACAGCTAAAAGACCACCCATTTTCAGGGCCTCTATTTTTTTCCGGTTCATCACTTCTACATGGGCTCCGCTATCCCGGCCTAGCTCTTCAATATGCTCGGCCAGCTTTTCGGCATTAAGATGTGATAGGGGACGATTTACCCAGTCGCGAGTGCGATTTACGGCTTCTATTAAAATCTGCAAATGACTCACAGATTTTTCTTCAACGCGGTCATCTGCGATGTAAATGGTTTTTAAAGTATTAAGCTTTTTGTTTTCCGGCCTCTTATATTCAAGAAACTGATAGTTTGCCAGCGCCATGCCCTCAGCAAAAGCAACAGCGACATAAGACTCCATTGAGGACGGAATTACCTGCACTTCCGTAAGCTTAAGCTTGTTTAATATTTCGGCTGTTTGTTTGCCCAATTGCCTTAAATGCTCTGCATCGCTTACGAAATCATCTTTGATTTCAGCTAAATGAACTACCAATAAATGCGAAAGGCGATTAAACTCAAATGTCCGGATTTTGTGGTTCTCAAACCGGTCTGAAATATAAGTCAACTCCTCTTCAGAAAAATATTTCTTAGGAAGGTCAGACAGGTCTGTGACTAATATTGCACTATTTCTGTTTTCTTCTGGTATTGAAAGCTTTTTTATTTCCATTGGTATTAATGTTATTGATTTCACTTTACTATTAACATACTAAAAACAAATTCTATACTGATGATTTTCAAGAGCTATCCGAAATGCTATTCTTATACTTCTGTTTTTTTAACGCCCTGAACTGATTGTATCAGACTATTTTGTTTTGTATAGAATTTACGCACAAAAGTAGTAAAAGCACGGGAACAAAATTTCAGCTTATCTCCTGCTGTGTTTTGATCAAATACGATTAAGAATGATATCAGTAGCGCCTTTTCCTGATTTTACATAGTTTGCTGCATTGCGGCCGGCCTGCTGTCGTTGATTTTCATTGTCCAGCAATCGGTCAGAAACCGTTTTAAACGTATCCTGGGAAGTGACGGAAAAGGCAGCATTTTCTTTAATCAGCTCACGTGCCTCCGTAAACTTTTGATAATTCAGGCCAAACACAACCGGGATTCCAAATACAGCAGCCTCCAGCGTATTATGTATCCCTGCCCCGAATCCGCCGCCGATATAGGCTAAATCAGCATACTGATAAAGTTGCGATAAGTATCCGATGCTATCTATGACTAATACTTGTTTTTCAGAAAGTCTATCGTGACCCTGAGAAAAACGCACAGCATTTTCCGGAAGGATTTTCATCAGTTCAAAAATTCTCTTTTCATGAACTTCGTGAGGAGCGATGATAAGCTTGAGCTTTTCGCCAGATGAAATCCGTTTTAGCAACGAGGGTAAAATCACGTTTTCATCAGCCGGCCAGGTGCTTCCGGCTATAAAAATCAAATGATCTGATTTGAAGTTGGCTATTTTATCAAACGGTTTGACATTCCGGAGAATTTCATAAACCCGGTCGAAACGCGTATCGCCCGACAATACAGCCTTTCCCGGCAAAATACTGTTTATCAACTGTTGCGAGGTTTCATCCTGAACAAATAAAACATTAAACGCCTGAAGTTGCTTTCTGAACCATGCCCCATACCACTTAAAGAAAACGTGATTCTTTCTAAAAATTCCTGAAATCAAATAAAGCGGAATGTCATTATCTTTGAGCGCCTTCATGTAATTATACCAGAACTCATATTTCACAAAAAACGCTAAATCCGGCTGAACCTGTTGAATAAATCTTTTAGCATTCTTCCGTGTATCTGCCGGCAAATAAGCAACTACATCGGCTCCGGGATAATCCTTCCTGATTTCATATCCTGATGGCGAAAAAAACGTGAGCACTATACGATAATCAGGATGTTGCCGCCGGAATTTTTCGATGACCGGTCGTCCTTGTTCAAATTCACCTAAAGAAGCACAATGAAACCAGGCGGTTTTTGCTTTGGCAGGATGCAGTTTATGGAACACCTCCCGGCGCCCATGCACCCACATACGGGCTTTCTCATAACCCAAAAATGCTGCCAGTTTTATTCCGGCTAAATAAAACTGAATGGCAATCTGATATAGCTGGGCAGCCATTTTAGTATTGGTGGAATTTTCGATCTGATTGTTTTCCCAGCGGGATAATCCATCCTGCTTTTAAACCGTAAAGGGTATCAAAACGGTTGTCTTTAGGCGGGCGCATCTGATCAAAATTGTAAGCCCTGGAGGGTGAAGCCCAGGCTTGATGGAACTCGATTCCAAAAAAGAAATTAGAAATGTTGTTATTACCATAATATTGATATCCAATGAATTGGCTAAGGTTAATCCCCTCAGTCAGCCGGTCATAACCTTTTCCATAATCGCCGCTGATTTGTGGAGCGGAATTTTCGTTTTGTTCTATCCTGACTTTATGAAAAATATATCCGGCGCCGGCCATAATCACGATACCGCTATTCTGGTTCGGGCCAATTACCGGAAAAAGCTTCCCGAGCGAGACATTAGCCGTCATACCGGCTTCAAGCACGGCCAGGTCCGTATAAATACCGCCTTCATCAATGATATATCCATCTTTTGTAGCAATTTTACTGAAAAGTTGGTCGGTAATTTTCACATCACGACCGAAGATATAATCCCCTTCAGCCATGATAATCCAGTTGCTCATGGATTTATATATAAAATTTCCGCCTACTGTATTATTGATGCCAAAACGGTTTTTCAAATCACCGCCCGGCGTATCTATCCCACCGCTCAATCCGAGCGATACAATCCGCACAACCGTATCTTTTTGGATATTTTGCGATATCAAGCCATTGCTAAAAATCAATGATATGGCGATAAGAACAATCGCTTTCTTCATGCTTTGCCTCTTTTGTGTTGGAAGCAAAATTAATAAAAAAACCACGTCCGGCTGCTACCATTAATCACCCATTCGTTTTAACAGCTTTTTTTGGTAGAATTTACCTCATACCGGATATTATTTCTATTTTTGACCTTAAAGAATCAAAAACAAACATCATGGCAAAAATCCCTATGGTAGACTTGAAAGGTCAATACCAAAAAATAAAGGAAGAAACTAATGAAGCCATTCAGGAAGTGATCGATACCGGAACATTCATCAAGGGTCCTGCAGTGAAGCGTTTTCAGGAAAACCTTGAAAAATACATGGGCGTAAAACACGTAATCCCTTGTGGCAACGGGACGGATGCACTTCAAATCAGCATGATGGCGCTGGGACTTAAACCAGGCGACGAGGTTATTACGCCTTCGTTTACATTCATTGCTACAGCGGAAATCATAGCGTTGTTGGGACTTAAACCTGTTTTTGTTGATGTTTATCCCGATACGTTTACCATTGACATCCAGGATGTGGAGCGAAAAATTACAGATAAAACGAAAGCTATCGTACCGGTTCATCTATTCGGACAGGCTGCCGACATGAACAAGCTGATGCCGCTGGCTAAAAAGCATGGGCTTTATGTCATTGAAGACACATGCCAGGCCATCGGTGCGGAATACCATTTTGCTGCCGGTCAATCGAAAAAATTAGGAACGATTGGCGATTTAGGCGGCATGTCTTTTTTTCCTTCCAAAAATTTAGGTTGTTTTGGTGATGGCGGTGCTATTTTTACCAACAACGACAACCTGGCCAAAGCATGCCGCAGCATAGCCAACCATGGTATGACACGACGCTATTATCATGATGACATTGGCGTCAACAGCCGGCTTGACTCGATACAGGCTGCCGTATTGGATGTTAAACTTAAATACCTGGACGATTACATCGTCTCGCGCCAAACCGCAGCCAATTATTATGATAACAAATTCATGAATGTGGATGGATTGAAAATCCCTTATCGCCATGAGCGTTCCTCACATGTATTCCATCAATACACCATAATTACAGAAAATACAGACCGTGACGAATTGCGTTTACGACTAGATGCTGATGATATTTCCTCAGCAGTATATTATCCGGTTCCCATTCATTTACAGGATGCATACCAGTATCTGGGTTACAAAAAAGGCGACTTGCCCGTAACCGAACAACTTGCAGAAACTGTTATCTCTTTACCCATCCATACAGAAATGAACCGGGCTTTGCTACAGTATATTACTGAACGTGTAACAGAACATATAACAAATATCAAAGAAGAATCTAAATCTGAAAATGAATAAAACTATGAAAGACAAACAAGAATATTTTGCCCACGAAACTGCTGTTATTGATGAAGGTTGTGAAATTGGCGCCGGTACCAAAATATGGCATTTTACCCACATTATGCCCAACAGCAAACTGGGCAAGAAGTGCAACCTCGGACAAAACGTGGTGGTTTCGCCGGATGTGATTTTGGGTAATAACGTAAAGGTGCAAAACAACGTATCCATCTACACCGGCGTTATTTGCGAGGATGATGTGTTTCTTGGCCCTTCGATGGTGTTTACCAATGTGAGCAATCCGCGTTCTGCTGTTAACCGCCGCGGAGAATATGAAAAAACCCTGGTGAAAAAGGGAGCCAGCATCGGAGCTAATGTTACGATTGTATGCGGACACGATATCGGCGAATTTGCATTTATTGGTGCTGGTGCTGTTGTAACAAAAGAAGTGAAACCTTATGCCCTGGTAGTAGGTAACCCAGCACGGCAATTGGGCTGGATGAGCGAATACGGACACAGGCTGCATTTTAACGATGAAGGTTTTGCTACCTGCCCAGAAAGCGGAGAAAAATACGAGCTTAAAGACGAGCAGGTAAAAAAAATCAGTTGACGTTTTTCCGACTAGACGAACATTACCCAAAAAACTCATTATCGACTTCCATATAGCGGAATCCGGTTAAGTTTTTTTACTTTTACTGTTTTAAAATGAAAACGCAAAAAACCTGAATTATGAAAATACTAGTAACCGGAGGCACAGGATATATTGGCTCACACACTGTTGTAGAGCTGCAAAAACAGGGATTTAAGGTTATTATTGCCGATAATCTTTCCAACTCATATCAGAACGTAGTTAATAAAATTGAAAGCATCAGTGGTCATCGACCTGAATTTGAGAAACTGGACTTTAGCGAACCCCAAAAGACCAATAATTTTTTCGACAAACACAGAGATATCACCGGCATTATCCATTTTGCCGCTTACAAAGCGGTTGGAGAATCGGTAGCAAATCCGTTGATGTATTATCACAACAATTTGGTTTCTTTGATGAATATCCTGCACAACATGTCCGTGCATGGCATCCGGAACATCGTTTTTTCATCCTCTTGCACCGTATACGGACAGCCGGAAAAGCTTCCTGTAGCTGAGGATGCACCCATCCAGAAAGCCTGGTCGCCCTACGGAAACACTAAGCAGATTTCTGAAGAAATCATTCAGGACACAATTAAAGCCGATGAGCACCTCAAAGGACTCGCACTACGCTATTTCAATCCTATAGGCGCACATGAGTCAGCCAAAATCGGGGAATTGCCATTGGGTGTACCCAACAACCTGGTGCCTTTCATTACACAAACGGCTATTGGCATCCGCAACGAACTAAAAGTGTTTGGCAATGATTACAATACGCCCGACGGTACCGCCATCCGCGATTACATTCATGTGGTTGATCTGGCTAAAGCTCACGTTATTGCTATTGACCGGATGATATCCGAAAAAGGCAAAAAACCTTTCGAGATTTTTAACTTGGGAACCGGCAATGGATACTCTGTGATGGAAGTGATTAAGTCTTTTGAGAAAGTAAGCGGCGAAAAACTAAACTATAAAATTGTAGACCGCCGGCCTGGAGACGTAGAGCAGGTTTGGGCCGACACAGCCTTCGCAAACAAAGAACTGGGCTGGAAAGCCGAAAAAGGGCTTGATGAAATGATGGCTTCCGCATGGAAGTGGGAAAAAGCGCTGGCAGAGAAGGAAGGAAGTTTGTAGGTTACTAAGTTTTTACGTTTGTAAGTTATAACGTGTTTAAGTGTGTAGGTGCTTATGTGTTTAAGTTGGCAGAGGGCAATGAAAAAAATTCACACCGATAGTTCGGAATAAAACCGCGGCTCAGGCGAGGTAAAGGTTTCGGATTTCGCGTTTTTGGAATTTTGGAATTGGAATTTGGAATTTTTAGTTACAAATTAACAAATAAACGAATCAATCATGAAAAAGAAAATACTAGTCACAGGCGGAGCGGGATTTATCGGATCGCATGTTATTCGCCACTTTGTAAACAAATACCCCGATTATCATATTATGAACCTGGATAAGCTGACCTATGCAGGGAATCTTGAAAATCTTAAGGATATTGAAAATAAACCGAATTACACTTTCGTAAAAGGGGACATAAATGATGATGGTTTTATTCTTGACCTTTTCAAGCAGGAGAATTTCGATGGTGTGATCCACCTGGCGGCTGAATCGCATGTTGACCGTTCTATCGCCAATCCAACGGAATTTGTACTTACCAATGTTCTGGGAACGGTGAATTTATTGAACGCTGCTAAAACCATTTGGCAGGATAATCATCAAGACAAGATGTTTTACCATGTTTCTACCGATGAAGTCTATGGCTCATTAGGAAATACCGGCTATTTTACTGAGGAGACCTGCTATGATCCTCACAGTCCTTATTCAGCTTCTAAGGCCAGCTCCGATCATTTTGTCCGCGCCTACAGTGATACATTTAACCTTCCGGTTATTATCAGCAACTGCTCTAACAACTATGGTTCATACCAGTTTCCGGAAAAACTGCTGCCATTGTTCATCAACAACATCCGCAACAAAAAGCCGCTGCCGGTTTACGGCAAAGGCGAGAATGTACGTGACTGGCTATGGGTGGTAGACCATGCCCGCGCCATAGACTTGATTTATCATAAAGGGAAAACCGGCGAAACTTACAACATTGGTGGAAACAATGAGTGGAAAAACATTGACCTCATCCGGGTGCTTTGCAAAATAATGGATAAGAAACTGGGACGCCGGGCCGGCGAATCAGAAGAACTGATCACATTTGTAAAAGACCGTGCAGGGCACGACCTGCGCTATGCTATCGATTCTACTAAGCTCAGCAAGGAACTGGGATGGGAACCTTCTGTTCAGTTTGAAGAAGGTCTTGAGATAACAGTAGATTGGTACCTGAAAAACAGGGAATGGCTGGATAATGTTACCTCCGGGGCTTACCAGGAATACTATAAAGAGCAATATGTGAAAAGATAACGCTGTGTGATGCTTTTTTGATTTACGTGCAGTAAGTTACTACGTTTGTAGGTTGAAATGTGTTTATATGCGTAGGTGCTTATGTGTTTAAGTTGGCAATGTGGCAGTTGGCAATTATATTCTGGGATTCTATAAAGCGCTCCTACTATTATAAAAATTAACGGGATAGGCATGGTAAAGGTTTCGGATTTCGTGTAATTCCTGCCCGACTAAAGAATGACTTGAGCCGTTCAGGCAGCCACCCAAATCTGCTTTAATTCGCGTTTTTGGAATTTGGGATTTGGAATTTATATTTATGAATTAACAAATCAACAAATTAACGATTTAACTAAGAAATGGAGTTGCTACATTTGCACGGCCCTGTTTGTTGAATAGATTCAGCAGGTTTCCTGAACAAAGTACACTGACTATTGTTGCTTCATCAAATCAAAATTCAAAAATCAAATAATGGAAGAACATACAGTTAAAATTATTGAGATAGAAGAACTCACACATGATGTAAGACGCATTGTAACAGAAAAGCCGGAAGGTTATTCTTTTGTTCCCGGCCAGGCAACAGAGGTGGCAGTGAATGTACCCGGCATGAAAGAAGAACGTCGTCCGTTTACGTTTACCTCGTTAAACAACGATCAAAACCTCGAATTCATCATAAAAGTTTATCATACTGACGGTGTTACAGACATCATCGGCAAACTTAAGAAAGGCGATGACTTAATTATTCACGACGTATGGGGAGCCATAGAATACAAAGGCCCTGGATATTTCCTGGCCGGCGGAGCAGGAATAACACCATTCCTGGCCATTTTGCGTCAGCTTCATACCGAAGGGAATGTTGATGGAAACTACTTGTTTTTCTCAAACAAAACCAAACGGGATATTATTCTGGAAGAAGAATTAAGAAAAATTCTGGGAGATCAGGTAGTGTTTACGCTAACCCGTGAAAATCACAGCGAATATGAATACAACCATATTGATATGGACCTGCTCAAAAAACACAATGCAGATTTCAGCAAATACTTCTACGTCTGCGGCACACCAAAAATGACGGAAAAACTTGTAGAAGACCTCAAAAATGCTGGAGTGAGTGAAGACCATATTGTGTACGAACACTGATTCCTCCAGCTAAAAAACAAAAACCGGAAAAGCGCTTTAAAAGATATCTTTTCCGGTTTTTTTTATCTCAATTTGGCATCAAACAGACGCGCTGGATGTTTTCACATCGCGTTTTACTTTTTTGACTAACCCTTGCAATACATTTCCAGGACCTACTTCTACAAAATCATAAGCGCCGTTGGCTATCATGTTTTGCACGGTTTGCGTCCATTTCACCGGAGATGTAAGCTGTGCAATCAGGTTTGATTTAATCACATCCGGATTCTTAACCGATTGTGCATTCACATTCTGGTAAATTGAGCAGATAGGTTCTACAATTTTGGTTTTGTTAATGGCTTTTTCAAGCTCAATGCGTGCAGGTTCCATTAATGGAGAGTGGAAAGCGCCTCCTACTTTCAGGGGCAAGGTCCCTTTAGCGCCGGCTTCCTTAAGTTTTTCAACTGCCAGCTCTATGCCTTTCATCGAACCACTAATCACAATTTGTCCGGGGCTGTTAAAGTTAGCCGGCACCACGACTTCCTTAATCGACTTTAGCGTTTCGGTTACCGTTTCGTCATCCAGGCCAAGGATGGCTGCCATTGTAGAGGGTTCTTTTTCGCAGGCTTTCTGCATCGCCTCAGCGCGTTTGCTTACCAACCTCAACCCATCTTCAAAAGAAAGCGCTCTACTGGCCACTAAGGCGGAAAATTCCCCGAGGGAGTGACCAGCTACCATATCCGGTTTGAAATTGTCTTTCATCATGCGGGCTAAAACCACTGAATGTAAAAATATAGCCGGCTGGGTAACCCGGGTTTGCTTAAGGTCTTCATCAGTACCTTCAAACATCAAATCGGTAATGCGAAACCCGAGAATGGTGTTGGCCTTCTCAAACATTTCTTTGGCTGCGGGAAAATTTTGATACAAATCCAAACCCATACCAACATACTGAGCTCCCTGTCCGGGAAAAACATAAGCTTTCATAAAACGTTACTGTTTCATTAATAATTCTAAGGGCAACTTTACTTACGGTCACCTAAAAAGCGCAGCAAAAATAAAAATAAATTGATAAAATCGAGATATAATGTTAATGCGCCCATAATGGTGGCTTTCCGTATGGTTTCAGCCTGCCCTTCAATACCGGCGCTCATGCGCTTAAGCTTTTGCACATCATAGGCTGTTAGGCCTGTAAAGATTAAAACTCCCAGGAAACTGATGATGTATTCCAGCGTGCTGCTGCCCAGGAACCAATTTACCACAGAAGCCAGGATAATCCCGATAAGGCCCATTATCATAATTGAGCCAAACTTTGTTAAGTCTGTTTTGGTGGTGTATCCCACAAAGGCCATAGTTCCAAACATACCGGCGGTAACCACAAAGGTTTGGAAAATACTTGCCGCCGTAAATACTAACAGGATAAAGCTCAAACTCATTCCCATGACAATGGAATACCCTCCAAATATCAAGGTTAGCGTTCCTGATGACATGCGCTGAAAACCGAAAGACATCGTCATCACAAAAGCAAGTGGAGATAGCATAACAATCCAGCCCAGGATGGTCATCCCGCCTTCAGCGCTGACTAATGATTGCATCAGGGCCTCGCTGGAGCTGAAATAATAGGCTACAAAAGCCGTAATGGCCATGGCAATGCCCATCCATTTGAACACGCCGCGCATAAATGTAGCTGTAAAGGCCGTGCTTTCTGCCGGCTGACTGTAAGAAGTTGCAAAACTGTTTTGATTTCTGTTTTGTGGAAACATAGTGTTGTTTTTTTAAAAAAATCTTTCATCAAAATCTGTACCAAGATACAAACGATGTCAGAATTAACTTAATTTACTATCGATAAGATGTATAAATTCTGCACGGGTTTCGTTTCGCTTAAAAGCGCCTGTGAAATCGCTGGTGGTAGTAACGCTGTTTTGTTTTTGCACACCACGCATCGCCATGCAAAGGTGCTTTGCCTCAATCACCACAGCAACTCCCAGGGGGTTAAGCGTGTTTTGAATACAATCCTTAATCTGGGTGGTAAGGCGTTCCTGCACCTGAAGCCTGCGGGCATAAGCCTCCACCACACGGGCAATTTTGCTTAACCCAGTAATGTAGCCGTTAGGAATATAGCCCACATGTGCTTTACCGATAAATGGAATCATGTGATGTTCGCACATCGAATAGATTTCAATGTCTTTCACAATTACCATTTCCCGATAGTCTTCTTTAAACTTGGCTGACCTGAGCATTTCTTCCGGATTCAACTCATAACCCTGGGTCAGAAACTGCATGGCTTTAGCCACGCGCACAGGCGTATCTTTCAGTCCGTCGCGCTCAGGGTCTTCACCCATGAGCTTTAAAATGGCATGATAGTGTTCTGCCATTTCTTCCACTGTCTTCGGATTAAAGCGGTCCATTCGCTCATAACCTTCTATTTCAGAAGTGTATTGTTCGTGAGAATTGTTTTTTAAGTCCATAACGTGACATCAAATTTTGGCAAAATTAGGGATAATATTGAGTTTTGCTGCAAAATAAGTTCCTCCTATAGCTATTAAAGATATAATCAGCTAAGAGGTTACGCAGCGCATTTATCCGTAATACTCCACAAAGTTGTTTTCAGTTTCTGAAATCTTGATACAATGCAGCTCGGCGCCCAGCCCTTTTATCGGCTCTGCTATCTCCAGCCAGATAGCAATGGCCAGGTTTTCAGTAGAAGCCAGCCTGCCTTGCATAAAATCCACTTCAGTGTTGATGTTTTTGTGGTCTATCTTTTCAATCACTTTTTCTTTTAGAATTTTGCTTAAGTCTTTCAGGTTTATTAAAAATCCGGTTTCAGGATTAATATCACCTTTGATAGTAACCCACATCTCATAGTTGTGTCCGTGCCAGTTGGGATTGCTGCAGGGGCCAAAAACCTCATAATTTTTCTGATCGTCGTAATCTTCTCTGAAAAGCCTGTGAGCTGCGTTAAAGCGCTCTCTTCGTGTAATGTGTATCATCGGTGAATTGTTTCTTAGATAATGTGAAAAAGTGAGGATTTGTTCACATTTTGTCATGAAATTTCTTGTTTTGCTTCAGGAAAGCAATCACCTCAAACGTAGTGTAAATCAAGTAAAAAACAAAAAAGGCGATTACAAAACGCAGCGCTGTTTCACGGAAAACCAGCACATACACCAGCAAAGTAGCCAGGTATAGCAAAAGCTTAAAGGTAACTGTGCCCATAAATCGCGTGACAAACTTACGCGCTTCGCCTTTGGCTGTTGATTTTAGCAGGTAATAATGAAGTCCGCCGCTTATGATGATGAAATAAGGAATGATCAGCGCCTGGTCTAAAATTACATAACCTGGAATAACAAACCAGGCAATAGCCATTAAGACTAATGACGCCAGCGATATCCAGCCTAATTTTATGAGGTATTGCTTAAAAAGCTGATGGTGTTTCATTATTTATCCATTTTTATAAAGTCTTTCAAGGCATGAT
This sequence comes from uncultured Bacteroidales bacterium, assembly GCA_964465045.1. Taxonomy (GTDB): domain Bacteria; phylum Bacteroidota; class Bacteroidia; order Bacteroidales; family JAIPAH01; genus JAIPAH01. Next base: position 16,043 of record CAYXJS010000047.1, read on the forward strand.
AGAGAGCTATCCCTACCGAAAATAAAGACAGTAACAACGTAAAGAGCGGAGTTGTGTTCAATGCTTTATCGGCTTCCACACCTCCCCACACGCCCAATGCAATAATCGCCATCATCTGAAACCCGATGGCGGTATACTTTACGAAATCATTGGCTTTGCTTATTCTATTCTTATTTGATTCGTTATCAAACATTTATAATTCCTTAAATTTTGATGGCTAACGAATTGGATAATGCTTTTTTTAGTTTATTCATCTTTATACCCTTCATCATTATCGATTTCAAAAGTACAACAATTGAATGGGATTGTGCAACCACAAAACCTCGTTCCCAAAATGAATATATTGCATCCGGTAATCTGCCGGAGACATCCCTGCAGATTTCCGAACTCATTCCAACCGATACTATGCCATAAGTAGTACGCGTTTTTGCCGAAAATTAGCCGGTAACATCAATTGTCAATGCAATACGGGCGTTGCTCAACAATCAGCCGGCAGGTAATGAAATATGGATTGCTCTTGCATGGTGCATTGGAATTATGATTGTGGCTTATATTTTTGCAACGAGGATGTATAAAAAGAAAGTTTAAAATCATGATTTTTAGTTAGTTCTAAAAATATCTTTGCCAGGTAGAATTTCAGTGTCTTTACACTTCCCAGAGAATGTATTTACATTCAATAATTCAGATTAGTACAATTTCCTATCATCTCTATGCTGGCAGGCACATCTCGCAAACCTTACGAGCAAAAATCGATTCGGGTTTATTAGAGAACCTGCCTGCCCATCACGCTTAGTAACGAATATACTCCAATTGAGATGATTCATTATATTTGTCTGATAATGTAATGAATAACAAGGAAACCAAGGTGCTAGCATACGGTCATACGCAATACTGAGGTTACAGCGTAATGCAATTTCCATGTATTGTTTTAGCCTTTCGGTATTTTGACAAGGAAGTGGCTTCAGATTTCTGTACTGTGAAAATCGCCGGGCATTACGAAGCATTAGATCAAAAAATTGCTCCGCAACGCATGATAACAACTTGGTAATCGGTATCCTTTGCCCCCGAGGGCTCGGGGCAGGCTGTTCACTTCAGTGAACGGAGTAAGAGCAGGCCGCCTGTTCAGGGGTTTCAGCCCCAGTTTATATGGACTAAAGTCCAGAGACGTTGGGTGACTTTCTTACCGTTGGCT
>CAYXJS010000048.1:0-16612 GCA_964465045.1 uncultured Bacteroidales bacterium
TTCGGAAAAATCGCCGCAGCCTTTATTGGACTTATTTTTAACACTTGATTCGCATAATTAGTGTCCGTCTACAAATTAGAAATTCTCAGCAAATAAAGCACCAAATGATAAATTTCAAATTACAAATAAATACCAAAATCCAATATCAGAAATTCAAAACAATATAGTATATTATTGATTTCAAATGTTTTGAATTCTGACATTTTAAAATTGTAAAAAAAGTGCTTGGTTTATTAGGGTTAATACACAATCGGCAAAATGTGGCCACTTTAAAGCTTCATGGTTGTTTCGGTTAGTAAGTATTGTTTGTGAAAAACACAATCAATCTTCCAGGAATAGGGGTAATGAATATCCCAGATGTCTTTTGTATGAGGTTGTTTCTAAACCTTTACCCGTCTACCTGAAGGAATTACTGCAAGAATGGTTTTCATCAGCAGGAAGCAGCCAAAGAAGATGATACTTGTTTTATTTTTTCTGACGATAATATATTGAGATTGCATGTATTAATCAATATAAAACAAGCCTTATGAAAGCAAAAATTATGTCCCTCTTACTTGCGTTTATGGCTCCTGTAGTTGTCGCGCAGGACTATACGTTGTTTCACCCGGAGTACGAAAACACCTATGCGGATTTAGGTTATTATGATCACCGCGTTTTTAAAATCTCGGATTATAGTGTAGCCGATGGGGACACGGTTTTTGAAACTTACCATCAGCCTGGAGGATTGAGCTGTGCTCAGATAGACGGCCCTTCATGGCTGGGAAGTGAAATTATCAAAACGGCAGAGCACCAGACCCTCTTTAAAAATCTGCATGACCAGGAAATTATTTTTGAAAACCTGCAATTGTTGTCAGCCGGAGATAGCTGGACTTGCTGGCAAAGCGATCTGTATTACATAGAAGCTACTGTTGTTGAGGTTACAGAAGAATCATTCCTGGATGTTACAGATTCAGTTAAAATCATTTCTTTTCAGAAATACAACAATGATGATGAATTGGTGAGTTCTCTGGTAAATGATAAAATCGTGAAAGTAAGCAAGCATTACGGCATGACCCAAACCCTGCCCTGGATTATGTTTCCTGATATACCGCTTTACCCCGATCCAACCGGAAATACACCCACTTACCCTGAATCAGGCACAGAATACTGGATTTCGGGTTCAACCCAACTGAACGCCGGAATGAATAATCTTACTGCACAGGAAATTTTTGATTTTAATATTGGTGATGTTTTTCACATCCTTGAAGTGGATAGCAGGCTTTCTGTTACTGGCGAAACAGATACAATTAAAACCATCCTGAGGGTTATTGACAAGACAAATTACGAAGACAGTATTGCATATGAATATGAAAGGGAGCGTAACGAAAAATATCTTGAGTTTGAAAGCGAGGGCGGGCCTATGGTTGATTCCGTGCTGATATATATTCATGATACAATAGAAAAAACCTATTTCTTTGACCCTTATCTTGACAGAGTTCCATTTGAAACGGCTTTTCAGTATCAGCAAGATTCATCGGAGGCTTTGGTTGTTTACCACCGCCTTAATCAAACAGACTATGGGCGCCGGGGAAAAAATACAGCCGCTTTTACAGGAGTTCAGTGGATGTGGGATGAAGGCTCTGATTGTTTGGATGCCAATTATTTTGATGGATGTGGGCCATATGACCGCTATTACGTCAGTAAGCTCGGAGGGCCTTACCATAACTGCGCAAGCTGGATTGACGGTACCGAAACCCTGAAAAGCCTGGTTTATTTTGAGCAAAATGGAGAGATATGGGGTGATCCCTTTGATAACCTGATTACTCATGAGGACGGAGAATTGGCGAAAGAAAAATACGGCATCCGGGTTTATCCTAATCCGGCAGAGAAGGAATTTGTAGTTAAAACAGAATTATCAGGCCAGGTTGGTTTTATGCTTTACAATACTGCTGGTAATTTGGTTTATTCTGAGAAGATGGTGTCAGATAAAAACCTTATCGTCCCGGATGTAAAACCAGGCGTTTATTTTTACCAAATATCGCAAAACAACCAAACCATTCACTCTGGCAAGCTATTGCTGAAATAGTTTTCGGATGTTGCCTTTTAATAAGCAATCCGTTTTCCACACCAAAAACAAAAAGCAACTTTTGGTATATCAAAAAATGGTAAAACATGCTATTTTTGTGAAAAACCAAGACCTATGAGAAAAAAACTGTTTTCTGTCCTAATTGTAATGACCATATCCTGGATATGTGGCATTGCACTTCAGGCAAAAGATCTATCACCAGTGAGTAAGGAAACCCAAAAGAAAGTGGTCTCAGAACTTAAAGAGAAGTTTGGCAAAGAAGAGCTTTTCCGTATTGAGCGGGGTGTTGAGCGGGTAGCCACTTTATGGAGAGACCGCGATGGCTCTGAGAAGGATTTTCAGCGTTTCTGCCTTGAAAATTTTGTTGTGGATGACGGTCAGGATCAAATGTTCAGCAAACTATCGCGCAACCTGGAAGTGCTTTGGGGAAAATACCATGAGATGGAAGTGCTGCTGAAAGAACCGTTACACTTGTCAGGTCCTCCCATCACTAAAACGGATATGATTTTTGGAGGTTATAACCCAAGTGCGCATCTTACGGAAGACTTGTACCTGAACAAAGCTGCCTTTCTGGTGGGGCTGAACTTTCCGTTTTATTCCCTGGACGGAAAAGCGGAAAATGCCGGCAAATGGAGCCGGAAAGAATGGGCATACGCCCGCATGGGGGATTTGTTTACCTCACGTCTGCCCGCAGCGCTCAATCAAGAGATTTCATCAACACTAACAGAGGCTGACACCTACATCTCTGAGTATAACATCTACATGGGAATGCTTCAGAATATGAAAGGCGAAAAGCCTTTCCCGGAAGACCTGAAGCTGATTTCGCACTGGGGATTGCGCGATGAACTCAAATCGCAATATGCCAACAAGGAAAATGGCCTTGAAAATCAGGATCTGATTTATACGGTGATGAAACGCATCATAGATCAAACCATCCCGAAAGTAGTGATCAATAAAGATGATCTTTTCTGGAATCCATATACCAATAAAGTAAGCCGCGGAGAGTCGGCATTTGAGGCCAAACGTGAACCCGATACGCGTTATGCTACTTTGCTGAAAAATTTCAGGGTAATGCAAAAAGCCGATGAGTATTACCCGAATTATGACAACTACATCCAACGTAAGTTTGAGCATGATTACGAAATCAGCCAGCAAGAAGTAGAGCAGCTTTTTGTGGATTTTGTCTCCTCACCGGTTATTCGCCGTGCCGGAAAGCTCATCGAAGAACGTCTGGGGCGAGACCTGAAACCCTGGGATATCTGGTACGACGGCTTTAAGGCTCGCAGCAACATTTCAGAAGCTGAACTGGATGCCATTGTAGAAGAGAAGTATCCCAACCCAAAAGCCCTGGAAGAAGATTTACCAAGAATGCTTATCGAGCTTGGATTTGCAGAAGATAAAGCGAATGATATTGCTTCTAAGATTGTGGTAGACCCTGCCCGCGGAGCGGGCCATGCATGGGGCGCCGAAATGCGATCTGATGTGGCCCACCTGCGTACCCGCATCAGCGAGGACGGAGCAGACTACAAAGGATACAACATTGCAGTGCATGAGTTTGGGCATAATGTGGAGCAAACCATTTCTTTATATGATGTGGATTATTACATGCTAAACGGCGTTCCCAATACAGCTTTCACGGAGGCGCTTGCATTTATCTTTCAGAAGCGTGATTTAGAACTTTTGGGCATGGACGAAACCAATCCCGACAAGGTGCACCTCAGCGCACTGGATAACCTCTGGCCGTCGTATGAGATTATGGGCGTTTCGCTGGTAGATATGCGGGTGTGGAAGTGGATGTATAATAATCCGGAAGCTACACCGAAAGAACTAAAGCAAGCCGTGATACGCATTGCAAAGGAGGTTTGGAACAGTTACTTTGCGGATGTTTTTGGCGAAAAAGATCAGCCGATACTGGCCATTTATTCGCATATGATTGATAATCCGCTTTACTTATCGGCCTATCCTTTAGGTCTGTTGATTGATTTTCAACTGGAGGAGCAACTGGAGGAAAACGATTTTGCGGAAGAAGTGCAAAGAATATACAAGCTGGGACGCGTTACGCCACAGCATTGGATGAAGCAGGCTTTAGGCAATAAACTTTCCATACAACCTACCCTGCAGGCTGCTGAAAAAGCAATCAATGCTTTGAAAGAGGAGTAATTTTTAAGAGCATAAAAAAAGGGAGCCGTTTGACTCCCTTTTTATTAATACTATTCTCAAATTATTTGTTGATAATCACTTTCTGTGTGTGAGTATGGTTTTCATACCTTATTTTCAGGAAGTACACACCATCCGCCAGGTGTTTCAGGTCTATATCCTCTTCAAAGGCCTGATTCAATCGAACTTCTTTCTCTGGCAGGACTTCTTTGCCGTTGCGGTCTATCACTTGCCAAACTACCGTTTGATTCTTTTCAGCTTCCAAACGTAGTGTGAAAACGCCTTTGTTCGGGTTAGGGAATACGGCATACGACACAGCATTTTCGTTTTCAGGGATGCTTGTGCAATCCTCAAACGTAATGTCAATGCTTTTTTCAGTTACACACCCGTTTTCTCCGGTAACAGCGGCTGTGTAAGTGGTAGTCCCAATACCTGCACTGGCTGAATCTACTGTAATTTCAGGTGTTTCTTCACCGGTTGGTTCCCAGAGATAGCCTGCTGCTCCTTCAGTTGTAACATCCAACGCCACGTCCAGGTTATGACAAACTGTCGTATCCGCAGCCAAATCAAATTCTGGCAGTGGAAGCGCGTCTACAGTAACGCTATCTGGCATCATCACTTTACATCCGTTAGCATCTGTTACAGACTGGATATGCATTGTGCCTGATTCAACAACGGCCATTTCATAGCTCACAGCATCGCTTTCAGCAATAACCGTATCGTTGCCGGGCATCACAATTTCATAAGGAGCTGTTCCGGTCATTTCCATATCAAGGTTTACCATATCATTCATACAAGCTTCAACATTAGTATCAGCCATGGTTGCGGTCGGTGCCGGATGAATATCTAAGGTGACTGTATCAGCAACAGCCTCACAGTTGGCGTTTCCTTCGGCCATGAGTATGAGTTGTGCAGAACCGTTTGCAATATCCTCCTCACCGGGATGATAAACAGCATGCATTTCAGAAGAATCTGAAAAAGCGCCATCTCCATCGGTCATCCATTCCAATTGGCTGTAATTTTCAGCATCAGCCATATCCATCATAATGCTGTCGTATTGACAAATTTCAGCGGATTCTGACTGAAGCGTGATTTCGGGCATGTCATAGAAAGACACCATCAGCGAGGAAGAAACTGTTTCGGTTGGCCCATCGGCAGTTATGGTCAGTTCAACTTCCCCTGATGTATAATCTTCTTCCGAAGGAATATAGGTAGTCTCAAGCGAGTCTGGCTCTTCAAACGAGCCGGTTCCTGAGGTGGTCCATTCAATATCATTCCACAAGGTTGCCTCGCCGGCAAGCGAAACCGTATTGTTTATGCAGGTTTCAATGTCTGTTCCGGCAAAAGCAGTAGTGCGTAATGCGGCCGGGAACTCGATGTAATCAATCCAGGCAGCATCTTCGCCACTGGAGACAATACCGTCTTTTTCGTATGACCATGTAATGGTGTGTTCACCCTGCATAATCGGATAAGATACATACTGCCATTCGGTTTCTCCTGACCACTGGTCAATCATTTCACCATCAATGTAGAAATTCAGAAAATCATAACTCTCCTCAGAAGAAGTTTTTACATAAAATGAAATGCTGTCGTTATCGTTCAAAACACCATAATTAATGGTAAGCTCAGAGCTCTGATCATGATCAATTTCTCCGGATCGCAACGCATAATCTCCTTCATAAACCTCTTCTTCTTCTGAAACGATCTCCCATGGATGGTCTTCGTCGTTTTCCCAGGCAAAGCTTTCCAGGTCGCCGGTTTCCCAGTCTTCAATAATGACACCGATTTTCACGGTGAAGTCTTTAGCCACAGTGTGCAATTCAGAATTAGCCTCGAAGGGAAGCAAAACGGCAGAGCCTTCCTGGGCATCCTCACTCACCGAAATATCAAAGGTAGCCGTAGCTTCTTCTTCGGCTTCCAGCGTACCGATATTTGACACGGTGTTGATAACCGTTACATCGTCGCTGGCTGAGCTGAGGTTTGCCACGACTTGCTCTTCGCTGTAAGCTCCGGGGTTAGAGAGAGTAACTTCAACTTCGCCTTCTTCTCCCGGATCGAGAAAACCGTTTCCATCACCATCAGTTTCTGTAACGGTCATGCCTTCAATTTGCATGTCAGGTGCGTGAGCCTCCACACTGAATCCACTGGTAAAAGTACTGTCATTCGCATCCACGGCAGTGAGTGTAAAGTCCACATTTTCGCCGTGTGGAATTTCCGGAGCTACCGTTACGCCAAACGCATCGGCAACTTCCACTACATCTTCCGGGTCAAAATCGCCAAAGTTTTCTGTATTATCATCTAAAGTAACGTATTCTGATTCGGTAGAGAGTGTTACGTTTACATCTTCGGCCGGTTCATCGCCAATATTGGCTAGCGTTACGCCAAACATGAGCGATTCATCGAAATCAAACAAACCATTATCGTTGCCTGCTTCGTCATTAATTTCATGTTCTTCATAAACCACCCAGGGCTGATTTGGTGGAGGTCCTGAGAGAAAAGGAGAAACATAAGACATAACCGTTCCTGTTCGGTTATCGGTCCAAACCGGATAAGTCCAGCCTGCATAGGAATCAATACCGAGGTAGTCGCCCATATAACCAGAAGCCAGGCCTGGAATAGGCGAGGGAGTAGTAGCCACATCGCTTACGCGGAGGTCTTCCCAGCTTTCGCCACCATCAATGGAAGTAGAAACAAATACTTCCACCTCAGTGCTTGATACATTTCGGTCATCGTAATAGATCACACTTAGCGCTCCGGTTACGGGATCGCAAGAAATCCATGGGAAGTAATGCTCATTGCCTTGTCCGGGTTCGTCCTGATTAACACGTATGGGATCTGACCAGGTATCACCGTCGTCTGTAGATTTAATCATGTAAATATCCATATCCGGGCCTTCGTTTTCACCCGGATAGCCGATATTCGTCCAGGTAACATAAATGGTTCCCTGGTTTGCGCCGTTGCTGATATCCACATCCATTGTCGGGAAAGCGTTTACCCGCATATCTTTCGAAGTTTCGCTGTTACGGATGCCGCGGATGTCGTCAATAATGCGGAATGTCTCCCATGTATCACCACCATCAAAAGAGCGTGCCATACCAATGGCGTTTTCATCGGTAGGCCAGGAGTCATAAATCGCCCAAATAGCATAAACCTCGCCGTTAGGTCCAGTGCCAATATTTACGCCCTGATTGTGACCTCCGGCATTGACATCAGAGCTGATTTCGACTGGTTGCGTCCAGTTCAGTCCGCCGTCTTCAGACTTCACAATTTCAATTTCTTCATCATTAGCGCCACCGAAATTGGTCCAGGCGCTATAAACATTCCCTTCGTAAGAGCTTGCAGGGCTGTTATCGATCCACAAGTGGTTTTTATCCAGTAAACTTCCGAATCCTCCCGGAGCATCACCTACCTGTACGGAAGTCCAGCTTTCGCCATTGTCTTCAGAATAAGCTACGCCCTGACCTCCTGAGGAGTGGATAAAGCCGTTATACATTCTTCCGTCAAGGCTGATGGCTGCAGCAGGGTCTCCGCTGTTTTCCCCGCCGGTGCCTTCCAGGTTGCCATACCATGTTTCTCCACCATCATCGGTTTTAAAATCGTTAGCGCCAAACACGCTACCGTTTATAGTAGTAGAGTTGTTGGAGTTCAGCGCATGGTCGCTGTCGCTTGGGTCAACAAACACGCTGTTTTCGCTTTGCGTGCTTTCCTGTTCGGTTACCGGAACATCCGGAGAGTCTTCCGTAACAACACCACGACCGTAAATTTTGGTTGAATGGCGTTTGGGTTCCGGAACTTTAATCCGTGGTTGTACCGGTACTTTCTTTTCTTCGGCCATGCGGCGCCAGTATCCCATGTTGTCTATCCGGTCATCTACTTCATACTTCTCAGGCATAGGCACGCCCGGATCATACATGCCTTTCTTTTTTTCTTGTGCCTCTGCGGCAAAAGCAGCAAAAAGAAAAACAAAACTGAGTAAAAGAGTTTTAAATTGTGTCATAATAAATTTTACGTTAGTATATTAGCTTTTTAACAACTGAAACTAAAAAATGATTAATCATCAGGAAAAACGACGAAATGTATTAAAAAAATGCGTCAGAAACCTGAATTTCTCACATTTTATCATTTTGTTAACAGAATTAAGTGATGTTATTGCAACCAATAACATCATAAAAACAAGACATTATAACTCTTAAAAGAGTTGGTTTTGACTTCTTAAAATGGCCGTGGCTAACTGAGCGTTTTCTCATAAGAAAGTACCCCAAGCTGTTTTATTCTGTGTTTTATAATAAAATTAATGTGCTTCCAGCCAGTTGTTCCCGGTGTTGAGGTCTACAACTACCGGTACTTTTAACTTCATAGCGTTTTTCATTTTTTCTTCTACCAATTCAGAAACGGCATCTACCTCATCTTTGGGAACATCAAACACCAATTCATCGTGTACCTGCAATATCATCTTGGTTTTAAGTTTTTGCTGTTTCAAAGCTTCATAAATCCGGATCATGGCAATTTTGATCATATCTGCTGATGAACCCTGGATAGGCGCATTGATGGCATTTCGTTCGGCTACACCTCTCACTACTGAATTCCCGGAGTGGATATCGCGCAGGTATCGGCGGCGTTTCATCAATGTTTCTACATATCCGTGCTCTTTGGCAAAGTTGATGCTTTCATCCATGTATTTCTTAACAGCCGGATATTGCTCAAAATACGTTTTGATGATTTCGCCGGCTTCTTTTCGAGGAATCTCCAGGCGTTCAGAAAGTCCGAAAGCCGAAATGCCGTAGATAATACCAAAGTTGGCTGTTTTGGCTTTGCGGCGCATGTCGCGGGTGACGTTATCCAGCTCAACGCCATAAATGCGTGATGCGGTTGCCGCATGAATATCCAGTCCGTTGTTAAACGCTTCTACCAGGTTTTCGTCACCGCTGAGCGAAGCCATAATGCGCAATTCAATCTGCGAATAATCGGCGGCAAGCAAAACATGGTTCTCATCGCGCGGCACAAAGGCTTTGCGGATTTCCCTGCCGCGTTCCGTACGGATAGGAATGTTCTGAAGGTTAGGGTTGGTGGAGCTAAGCCGCCCGGTGGCTGTAACGGTTTGGTTATAGGAAGTGTGGATGCGGCCTGTTTTCGGGTTGATTAAGTCCGGAAGCGCATCCACGTAAGTAGATTTGAGCTTGGTAAGCTGGCGGTATTCCAGAATATCGCGGATAACCGGATGCTTGTCGGCCATTTTGCGCAGGACATCCTCACTGGTGGAATACTGCTTGGTTTTGGTGAGTTTAGGCTTGTCGGTGACCTTGATTTTTTCATACAACACAATCCCAAGTTGTTTTGGCGAGCCGATGTTGAATTCCTCACCGGCCTGGTCATAAATCTTTTGCTGGATTTGGGCAATGTCTTTAGACAGTTTTCCGGATATTTCTTCAATAGCCTTCGTGTTGAGTTTTACTCCTGCCGCCTCCATATCGGCCAGTACCTCAATCAGCGGGAGTTCAATATCCTGGTAAAGATTCATCACGTTGTTTTGCTGCAGTAAAGGCTCAAACACCTTTTTGAGCTGCAAAGTGATGTCAGCATCTTCAGCAGCATAGTCCTTGAGTTTTTCCGGATCAACCTGCTTGAGCGTCTTTTGATTTTTTCCTTTTTTCCCGGCAAGGCTTTCATAAGACACGGGCTTGTATTTCAGATAGGTTTCGGCGAGGTAATCCATGCTGTGGCGCTGCTCCGGTTCAATCAGATAGTGAGCCAGCATTGTGTCAAAATAAGGGCCTTTCACTTCCGTGTGATACCATTTCAGGATGCTGTTGTCGAACTTCAGGTTTTGGCCTGTTTTAAGGATTTTCGGATGCGAAAAGAGCGCCTTAAATTCCTGCAGGATTTTCTGTGCTTCCTCACGCTTTTGAGGCAGCGGCACATAAAAAGCCTTACCCTTTTCAGTAGCAAAAGCAATGCCGATAAGTTCTTCTGAGGTTACATCTAACCCGGTGGTTTCCGTATCAAAGCAAAACTCATCTGCCTTCAGCAGCTTTTTGATTAGCTTTTGACGTTTTTCTTTTGTATCAGCAAGCTGATAATCGTGTGGTGTGCTTTCCAGGGTTTTAATGTCAGTTTGTTCTATGGCTTCCTCAACATCTTCCTGGTCCAAATCCGAAAACAAATCGGGCTGCTCTTTGCCGCTTTTCTTAACATCTCCGAACAACCGTTGGGTAAAGTTTTTGAATTCCAGGTCATCAAAAATGCTTTTCAGCTTGTTGATGTCAGGTTCTGACATTTGCAGTTCTTCAGGCTCAAAATCCACGGGAGCATCCACGATAATGGTGGCCAGTTGCTTAGACATTTTTGCCTGTTCAGCATGCTCTTCAATTTTTTTGCGGAGCTTTTCCTTTTCAATTTTCTCAGGATGCGCAATCATCTCTTCAAGGTTGTCGAACTGTTGCAGCAGTTGGCTGGCGGTTTTCTCCCCGATTCCCGGCACACCGGGGATGTTGTCGGAACTGTCGCCCCAAAGCCCGAGCATGTCAATTACCTGTTCCGGAAAACGGATATTGAATTTTTTCTTAACTTCCTCGATGCCCAGGATATTCACACCGCTGCCCTTGTAGGAAGGCTTATACATGAAAATATTGTCAGAAACCAATTGCCCGAAATCTTTATCCGGTGTCATCATGTAGGTTTTAAAACCTTCCTGCTCAGCTCTTTTAGCAAGTGTCCCGATGATATCATCCGCCTCATAGCCTTCCTTTTCGATGATGGGAATATTAAATCCCTTGATGATTTCCTTGATGTAGGGAATGGAAAGGGCAATATCTTCCGGCAAATCCTCGCGGTTGGCCTTGTAGTCAGCATAATCACCATGCCTGAGTGTAGGTGCATACGAATCGAAAGCCACACCGATGTAAGTGGGATTTTCGTTTTTCAGCACATCATAAAGTGTATTGGTAAATCCCAGAATGGCAGAAGTGTTCAGTCCTTTAGAGTTAATCCTGGGGTTGCGGTTCAGGGCAAAATAAGCCCGGTATATCAGCGCCATTGCATCCAGCAAAAAAAGCCTTTTTTCGTCTTTGCTCATGTTCGTTTTTTTATGGCATAAAAGTAGCAATCTGCGGCGAGGTAATGAAATTAACAGCGAATTAATTTGCGTAGCGAAATACTCAATAGGAATATTCTCGTTATCTTTATCATCATCAAATCATTTTTAAAAACTGTTTAAATATGTCTGATACTGCTCATAAAAAGATATTTGTCCTTGACACTTCCGTGATTTTGTACAACCATTCTTCCATCTTCAGCTTTGAAGACAACGATGTGGCGATTCCGATTACCGTACTGGAAGAACTGGATAATTTCAAAAAGGGCCACGACACCAAAAACTATGAAGCCCGGGAGTTTATCCGGATTTTAGATAAACTTTCAGAGAAAAATTCTTTACAGAACTGGGTTTCGCTTGGCGGGAAAAAGGGTAACTTAACCGTAATTATGCATGAGCATGACAACGGCAGCAACGCAGTAAAGATTTTTGGTTCTGACAAGTCAGATCACCGCATCATCAATGCAGCCTTAACGATGCAGGAGAAGTATCCGAAGGTACCTGTTGTTCTTGTAACTAAGGATATTAACCTGCGCATCAAGGCAAAATCATTAAAACTTGCATCTGAAGATTTTGAAACGGGCAAGGTGCAAAACATTGAAGGATTATATTCCGGAAAAGCACTGTTGGATAACGTGAGTAAGCCAGCGATTGATGAGATTTACCAGGAGGGCCGTGCAGAAGCTTCTAAAGCCGGCATTGAAAATCCCATTCCAAACCACTATTACATTCTACGAACCCCTACCAATCAATCTGTGCTTACGTGTTATAATCCCGAATTGCAGAAGCTTGAACATGTGGAAAAACGAACTACGATGCGCATCACACCGCGCAATGCTGAGCAGGTTTTTGCCTTGCATGCCATTTTGAATCCGAATGTTAAACTGGTGACACTGCAAGGTGTGGCCGGTACCGGAAAAACTTTATTGGCGCTGGCAGGCGCACTGGAGCAAAGAGCTGCATTTAAACAGGTATATCTTGCACGGCCGATTGTGCCGCTTAGCAACAAAGACATCGGCTTTTTGCCAGGCGATGCCAAAGAGAAAATCGGACCCTACATGGAGCCGCTGTATGATAACCTAAAATTTATCAAAAACCAGTTTTCGGAAAATGATCCGATGTATAAAAAAATCGATGACCTCCTCGAGACTGAAAAGCTGCTGATTTCTCCCTTAGCTTATATCCGGGGCAGGAGTTTATCAAATATTATTTTTATTGTGGATGAAGCGCAGAACCTGACGCCTCATGAGGTGAAAACCATCATCACACGGGCGGGCGATAACACAAAAATCATTTTTACAGGAGATATTTACCAGATAGACACGCCTTATCTGGATTCTCAGAGCAATGGTTTGTCATACCTGATAGATAAAATCAAGCACCACCCTATTTTTGCTCACGTAAGGCTGGAAAAAGGAGAGCGTTCTGAGCTGGCGAACCTGGCCAATGATATGTTGTAATTCGATTATGCGGAATTGTTTCGGATTACAAATTCGCAAAAGATAAGAAGCGGAATTGCAAATTCTGCTTAACTAATGATTTATGAATTCGATTATTTATAGAATGGATAATGATTGAAGAACGTTCGGCGTCATTTGCAATGGCGCCGGATTGATTTCAGGCAATTTGCAATTGCCGCTGTTTCCTGTAGCGCTATTGATGCATCATGATTCGAATTGCAAATCCTTTCCAAAAAAACACATACACAAAACAGTACAGCTCAAAGAAAAATTCTGTAATTTCGGCATCACTAAACACAAAACTAAAAATAATGAATATGAAAAAATTTGCTTTACTGCTGGCAGGAGTGGGGTTTTTATTCAACACTTATGCACAGGAAGAAGAGAAGAAAACCGGGTATGAATTTACAGATGAGGTAACTACAGAAATTTCTCCTATTGAAAATCAGTTTCGTTCGGGTACGTGCTGGAGCTTTTCCGGGCTTTCGTTTTTTGAGTCGGAATTGCTGCGTGAAGGAAAGCCATATGTAAATCTGTCGGAAATGTGGATCGTTCGCAAGGCCTATGAAGACAAAGCCAAGCGTTATGTGCGGATGCATGGCAAGATGAACTTCGGGGCAGGCGGTGCCATTAACGACAATACCGAAGTGCTGGAAAATTACGGCCTGGTGCCGGAGTCGGCCTACAGCGGACTCAACTATGGAACAGAAAAGCACATCCATGGCGAGCTTGACAAAGTATTGAAGGAATATGTAGACGGTGTAATCGAAAATAAAAACCGCAAGCTGTCTACAGCATGGTTCGACGGATACAATGGTATCCTGGATGCTTATCTCGGCGAAGTTCCCGAAACGTTTACTTACGAGGGTGAAGAATATACGCCTGAAAGTTTTGCTTCTGATTTTCTGGAGTTGGATGCCGATGATTACATGATGTTTTCTTCATACACCCATCATCCGTTTCATGAACAGTTCATTATCGAAGTACCGGACAACTGGAGCTGGGGACATGTTTGGAATGTAACGATCAATGAGATGGTGGATATGTTCGATTATGCCCTGGGAAACGGATATTCCATAGCCTGGGCTGCCGACGTCAGCGAAAAGGGATTCTCCTGGAAAAATGGTGTAGCCGTAGTTCCGGACCTGGAGCTAGATAATGCACAAGGAACGGAGATGGATAAATGGGCAGATCTCTCTGAGGAGGAGCGCCAGAAAGCGATGCTTTCATTTGAAAAGCCTGTGCCGGAAAAAGAAATTACCCAGAAGATGCGTCAGGAAGCATTTGACAACTACCAAACAACCGACGACCACGGCATGCAAATCGTAGGCATAGCCAAGGACCAGGATGGTAATAAGTTCTATAAAGTCAAAAACTCATGGGGTAACGATGATCATATTTACGATGGCTACTTTTATGCTTCTGAAGCCTACATCAAATACAAAACCATGTCGTTTATGATCCACAAAAACGGCGTGCCGAAGAAAATTATGAAGAAGCTGAAATAAAACCCGCAACAGCAGGATATGAAGGAGAATAAGAAAGCCAGAACCCGCTTTCTTGTTTTCCTTTTTTATTTGGGATTAATTTTTCAAGTCACGCTTTCACGGCTTCTGAGGCCTGGTTTGACTTCTTTACTTTGACTCATACTTTGTGCTACGGTGAAATAAAAGTCCTTAGCAAAATACACCATTGTTTACGCTCCTGTTTCTTAGTGGCCTATTGGGGGAACTGCCACCAAAGAGACAGAGCGCTCAAATTAGAATATCACTTAAAGAACGCATAGAGCCAGATAAATCGCATTTTCTGCGAACTCCACGCTCTTTTCTTTGCGCTTTTTGAGTGAAAAAAGAAGAATGCAGGTAGAAAAGACGATGCAATCTAATACCGCTCAGAAACATCATACTCAAAACACTTAACCTGAAATTCAACATTTCACACTTGCTATTTTTAAGTGCGAAACTTGAGTATGATTATTAAAGACTCATAAAGATATTACAATAATTACTCACAGATTGTTAGCTTTTTATGACTTTAGTGTAGATTCTTAATAGGGTTAATGAGGTTTCGACCTTTACCGGCTTACATAATGTAGATTCCCGCCCGCACCGGGTCCTGAAACCTCTGGATTCAGGCAGTCGCATTGCATCACTTCGCTTTCGCGATGAAGTTTATTTCTAAACCTCAGAGAGCTTATTAGCGCTATTATGACACATAAAACTTATATTTGCTAACCGATACTTCATTCAAAGCTGAAACAAAAGAAAACACCAATGTGCGGACGATTTTCATTAACAAAAACGGAAGTGGAAATAAACCAACGCTTTAATATTTCAGGTGGCGCAGCGCCTTATATCCCCCGCTTTAATGCTGCTCCCGGACAAAAGCTGGCTGTGATCACCAATCGGACACCCGAAAAAGTGTGCCCGATGAAATGGGGCTTGGTGCCTTTTTGGGCCAACGACCCGGCTATCGGAAATAAAATGATCAATGCCAAAAGCGAAACGGCTCATGAAAGACCCTCCTTCAGGGAGGCTTTTAAAAAGCGCAGATGCCTTGTTATCAGCGATGGGTTTTTTGAATGGAAAAAGCAAGGCAAAGAGAAAATCCCTCACTACATTTTTCTTGAAAATCACAATCTGTTTGCTATGGCCGGTCTGTGGGAAACCTGGAAAGATGACAACGGCGAACCACTGCACACATTTACCATTCTCACCACTTCCTCAAACAACACTATGAAAAACCTGCACGACCGCATGCCTGTGATTTTACCGGAAAACGAAGAGGAAAACTGGCTTCAAAATCCATCTGCTGAAGACACAGGAAAGCTTCTACTTCCTTATGCCGGAAAACTGGAACTCTATCCGGTATCTAAAGAAGTAAACTCGCCACGCAATGATACTGAATCTGTAATTAAACCCATATCCGGGTATTCACCGACATTGTTCGATTAAACATTGATAAAAAAGGCCGCAGCTAAGATTACTAAATGATTCCCGGAATGAAGAGTCCGACAGTAATGAACCTTGCCGATGAAGGCTGGAGCTCGTTCACTCAGTTATCAACGAAAATGTTTTTGGGAAGTCATTGACGCTCTCAAACAAAAGGGAGCGCAGGCTATCGCCGCCATGAGCTACGGAACGGAAAGTATTCCGAAAGTGGATAAGATTTTTGGTCCGGGAAACCAGTATGTGACCGCTGCCAAGCAGATGGTTTTTCTGGATGGTACAGCCATCGACATGCCCGCCGAACCATCAGAAGTGATGGTGGTGGTGGATGAAATGTCCAATCCCGAATACGCTGCCGCAGACTTGCTTTCGCAGGCCGAGCATGGCGCCGACAGCCAGGTGGTGTTGGTGTCTTCGGATGAAAAAACGGCGGAGAAAACACGCAGCTTCCTGTTAAAGCAGCTCGACCAATTGCCGAAAAAAAAGCTGGATACGGTCATCAGCAACCTGAAGCAGCCGGTTCTGGGAATCTGCCTGGGATTGCAGTTGATGTGTGAATTCAGCGAGGAAAACAATACTACTTGTTTGAAACTGCTTCCTGCCAAAGTAAAACGTTTTGATATCAACCTGAAAATACCCCATGTGGGATGGAACCAGATCTATGGCTTGCGCGGCCCGCTCTTTGAAGGGGTTGAGGAAGGCAGCTACGTGTATTTTGTACATGGCTATTATGCAGAAGCAAACCCGTATACTATCGCCGAAACCACCTACGGAAACCGGTTTTCTTCTGCTATCAAATTCAACAATTTCATTGCCACACAGTTTCACCCTGAGAGGAGTGGTAAAACCGGAGAACAAATCTTAAAAAACTTTTTAGCATTATGATAGAACT
>CAYXJS010000049.1:0-5947 GCA_964465045.1 uncultured Bacteroidales bacterium
TGATATATCCTATCATAAACAAAAAGAAAAACTAAAGTCGTAAAGTAGAATTAAGGTTTTCATAAATAAAAAGAATTTTGCAATTAAAATGATACCCTGATTCCAACAACCTATATCCTACCATAACAAAAAAACAAAATATCTTTCAGCAGCTCAATAAATATATATCATTGCAAAACCCTTAAACAAGTTTCGTATTAATTATGGTTCAGAATTCGAAAAAAAATCAGCGCATTTTATCGTCATATTTTTACGAATATCCTTAATATCCCTACGAATGGAAAAAAAACCCTGACGAATGGAAAAAAAGTCCATCTTGCTTTGTATAGCTAAATACATTTGTTTCGGAATTAAAACATGAAAATAAATGAATTTGAATATAAAGAAATGTAAGATTGTAAACCAATAGAGATGATAATTGGTTTCCCCTATCTACTCTTCAAAAGAATCCTTCCTTTATCCTCGGCTAAATAACCCATCAAAACGGATGGGTTATTTAGTTTTTATATATTTACAATATCAACAAAATGAAAAATTGTTGTTATTATTGTTAATAAATTTCAGCTAAATTAAAAATAGTGCCATGAAAAGAAGTCTTACCCTGATTTTGATAATTTTATCGGCAGGAATAAATCCACTAAACGCCCAATATTTCACAGATATTGAGGCTGACCTCACACATGTTATGCATGCGGGCGGCACCTGGATTGATAAAGATGACGACGGAGACTTAGACCTAATAGTTACTGGCGGATATATTTCTGACGATAAACCGGTTCCATCATCAAAATTTTACACCAATGTGAACCGGAACCAGGTTTTTCGTTATATGCGCACGAGCATAACGAATATTTGGTATGGCGCTGTTTCTAAAGGAGATTATGACAACGACGGCGATATTGACCTGATTATTACCGGAGAAAACGCCAATGGAAAACCTGTTACAATTCTGTATGACAATCAGCGGAATAATAATTTTAACCGGGTGAAAACAAGCCTTCCGGACTTAAAAAACGGAGATATAAAAATGGCCGACTTTAACCGTGACGGCAATCCGGATGTAGCGCTTTGCGGCCGGAACTCCTCCGGAAAACTGGTCACTGCAGTTTATAAAGGCGACGGAAAAGGAAATTTTAGTTCTGTAAATATTAATGCCCCCGGAATAGAAGAAGGTGAGCTGGCCTGGGGCGATTATGATAATGACGGATACTATGACCTGTTTATTACAGGAAAAAATGAAAATGGAAAAGCCGTAAGTAAATTGTACCGGTTTAATGGCAGCCGCTTTGTGAATACAGCAATCAGTTTCCCGGCACGAAAAAACAGCGCGGCCGATTGGGGAGATTATGATAATGATGGAGACCTGGACATTGCCCTAAGCGGGGAAAACGATGATGGAAGCATTTCGCTGCGCATCCTGGTCAACCAGGGAAGCAATAGCTTCTCTCCCACATCAATATCCTTGCCGGGAACCCGCTCAGGAAGCATTAACTGGGGTGATTATGACCATGACGGAGATTTGGATTTGCTGATAACCGGCGAAAATGCAGAAAAAAAACCGTTTTCGGCCATTTACCGCAACGACAGGGACAATGATTTTACTAACATCAAGACAGCACTTCAGGGAGTGTATCTGAGCGATGCGGAATGGGGTGATTATGATAATGACGGGGATTTGGATATATTCCTCGCCGGATTATCTCACGACTTTAAACCGGTTTCCAAAATATACCGCAACGAACGTATACGGAAAAAGGAACCTGTAGCTGAAACCAATGACGATCTGCCTGACAGCGAATCTATATGGAAAATGTATAAAGTGCCCGCTGAACGCGCCCAAACATTATATTATTTCCTGACTTCGAGCTGTTTTTGCCGCCCGGACAGCACTTACAAAAAAGATGGATATCACATGTTTATCAGCGAGGCATTCAGGCTTGAAATACCCTATTATTTTCAGGACAAGTACTTTAAAAAAATCATCGATAATCATGATCGCTGGGGAGAAATTAAAGAAGCCTATCCTGCACAGGGATATAAAACCATGCAAGAAGCCAGAAAAGGCAGACAAAAGTTTATCAACAGCTATAAATCTCAAGGATATGAGATTCACTATATCCCATGGAGCGATCATCCTTCGATGAATCAGTAGAAACTACATGTCTTTGATTCTAAGATAGATTTCCCGGCAAACCCATGCATCGGTAGCCGCATATTCCAATTGAGCCAGCTTGAGCTTGTCGGCCTCCCAGTTGCTGGTTTGCTGTCGTTTGCTTATCCGTATCCCCAGCACCATAGCTGCAAGTCTGCGCACGCCAATATTTTCAAAGCCTTTTTGCGGGGCCATGGTGTTCAGGTCAACAAATCCGTTTTCCTCAAAAGAAGCTATATCCTTTAACTCTTTCAAGTCACGGTCAATAGCAATACCCACTTTTACAATCTTTTCCGAGCGAAATATCCTCAGCAGGCCCTCAGGCAGGCCGGTTCTATGAATCCTGAACAACACTGCAAAATCCGCTGCAGCTAACTGCAACAGAGAGGGCGTATATTGCTCTCCCTTCTTAAAGCTGGGCCGGGTTTCCGTATCAAAGCCCAGCAGTGTTTCATTTTGAAGCATTCCAATGGCTTCTTCTGCGCTTATTTTATCATCTGCAAGGAAAATAGTGCCTTGATATGCACCGACTTCTAACTCGTTAACCTCACCTTTTGTAATCGCTCGCTTCATTTTTTACCTTCTGACTTTTGAGATTGCCTTTCTATGACCCTTTTTAAATTAAATTTACCAAGCAGGTTAAGAATTTGCGCTTCGGTATGCTGATAGCCATGCTGATATAGCTCTTCCGCCTTGTCAAAAGCAAAAGTGCTGTAATCATAAACCCCTGTGGGTTCAATCACAAAATCGCATTCCGGGAGGCGTGCTTTTACGGTTTGCCAAATGGCAATGCGAAAACTGCGGTCGGCCACGCTTCGCATGCCCTTTACCTTGTCGATTCTTCCATTGCGGTTTACGTGCACTCCTATAATGTGAGAGCAGGTTTTTCGCAAGGGCTCTACCGGCAGGTTGTTGAGCAAACCGCCGTCAGCATGCATATCGCCGTGAATCTCCATAGGCTTAAACAGCATCGGGATGCACGAAGACGCCACAACCGGAGACACCAGGTCACCGCTGTTGAAAATATCATAATCTCCACTGTTCAGGTTCGACGTAGAAACGTGCAGCTCCATCTTCAAATCCTCAAATGTTTTGGCCTCCAGGCTGCTGTTTACAATATCATAAAGTTTGCGGATATCCATCAGGCCAGAGCGTGGTAAATTCCAGCGAAAAAATGAAGAAAGCTTGTATTGTTGAATAATCCCCAATATCTCCTCAGGTGTCTTTCCATCCGCGTAAAGCGATCCGACGATTGCTCCCATGCTGGTACCCGAAACAGCCTGCGGCCTGATACCGTAATCCTCAAGCGCTTTCAACACCCCTATATGAGCAATTCCCCTGGCTCCACCACCGCTAAGCGTTATACCCAATCTGAATTCTGTCATGCTGTCAATTCTGCTTTTCAGGGCAAAAGTAGGGAAAATTATAGATGTCGACCGGACATACAGGAGTACGATTTGGCTTGCAGGGGATGCCGTTTGGTTTTGAACTGTGATTAAAATTTGGGGGTTACTAAGTCTCTGTATCGCTGAATTTGAAATCTCCTTCAGAACATATTCTGACTTTTCTTTAAACCTTTAAAGGAAATTCTTTCAAAATGTGCGTAAATTGTTTTAGTTTAGTGGGTTGATAGCAGTTTTTAAGATGTACATTCATTTAGAGAAGCCTTTAAAAAATCAAACATTTACTATATATTAACATTTCATAAAAATCATAACTATGCAAGTATTAAGATCTTGCAACTATCATTCACCAGAAAAAACTGGTTTCGAATTATCTAAAAACGAAACTTTAGATAGATTATTCCCAAAAGGGATCAATATAGGATTAAAGTTTTCAGTCGGAAATTACGAATATGAAGTAAAAGACATTATTATTTATAAATTTTACATAAACAATCTAAACCGAAGTCAATTTACATTAGACGACAAACATTCAAAGCTAGGAACTCATATTTGGATACTTTGTAAGACAGAAGATCCAAGAATTACTATTAGCCGCTATGATGAAGAAAGTCTAAAGCAAGATTTAGGCGTATCATAATTGACAAAGATTAAGCCATTAAAAGCCGAGTCATCAATATCGAAAAGCGAAATACTGCCTCCATTAAAAAGTTAAAAAGATGAATTATAAAATTTCAAATACAAAATGTTTGCTTACTTTTATGTAGTAAAGGTATTACTTTTTAAAGGAGAAGTTGCTGCACTTATGTAAATTGGATTTTGAACTTCGTCATTTAAAAACAAACAACAAAATATTAATAATCATGAAGAAAAGACTTTTTTTTGTAGCATCAGCGTTTTTACTTTTTACGATATTGATTCAATGCAACATGGCGAATAAAAATGGAGAAGAATCAGTCGATGAGTTGAAAAAATCTTTGAACGAAAAAAACAAGATACTTCAGAATCGTAAAAAAGAATTGACTGAAAACTATACGGATGTAATTGAAATCATTTCATTAAAATATGAAATTGACACAACCCTTTCAAAGAATATAATAGTAAGCTATCTCGTACGGACTGATCCATACTACGACTTTATTTCTTCTGATTTTGACTCTAAAAAAATTAAAAACTTATCATTAAGTTATAGAAATAAATCTTCTATTGTTGAGTTCGCTGATTCAATAGCTTTCAAACATAAAACCATTGATAAAAAAACAATAGGGAAAATCTTATTAGATCTCGAAACAATTAAACATATTAAAGATATCGAAATTTGAATGTACTATTAATTTTAAAATAATAAACACTAAAAACAATTTAGTACCTGAAGTCAGGTATGTGTATTAACCCTTAAATATCAACCCATGAAAACCAAAACAACCCTCATTTCTCTCATTATTATCAGCTTTATCTCTTTTTCGGGCATTATCAGGCATGATGTGCCGGAGCAGGATTACATTGACCTGGCAGCGCAATCGCAGTTTGATTGCAGTGGAAGGATTATTCAGCTTAGCGACAGCAGCGGAGGTTCGGGTGTGCTGATCAGTCCGAAACATGTTTTAACGGCTGCCCATATCTTTATTAATAGCGATCAGGTTCCGGATACGTCCTTTGTTAATGGCAAAAGAATCATTATATATCACACTACCAATCAGCGAACTGCTCCTGCTTCGGATTTTGTCGTGAAGTTCGGAAAACATGAATATCAAGGCAAATCCATTTATTTACATCCAGAGTATTCAAGCTCGGTTGGCAACTATGATATGGCAATTATCGAATTGGAAAAGGAAGTAAGTGCAATTAATCCTGTAAAGCGCAACCGTAGCTTTAATGAAATGCATTCGAAATTTGTGGGTGTCGGTTTCGGAGCTTCCGGCATTGCCAACCGGCCACAAACGGTAAAATCACTTGCCAAAAAAATTGCCGGACAAAATGTGGTAGACTCTGTTGGTGGCTACCTGGTGGCGGAACGTCCGGCAATGATGTTTTTTGATTTCGACCATCCTGAGAACACCAACTGCTGCAACAAAATGGGTTCACCCATTCCCGAACCCCTCGAGTATATTTCAACAGGCGGGGACAGCGGTTGCGGTATATTCAGAGAGAAAAATCAGCAGTGGGAATTAATCGGCATATTAAGCGGTGGTGGAATTAGCATTAAACAATTTTTGAAATCCGGTTACTACGGACAAACCAGTGAGTTTACAAGGGTTTCGTTGTTTAACCCGTGGATTGATGAGGTGGTTAATGATTAAAAGCCCGGAGTGAGTAATTGAAGCACGCTAAAAGGGCGCTAACTCAGCGTTGACCTGCAATTCGGACAGAAGTTTTCTAAGAACCAGATTCC
>CAYXJS010000049.1:6047-16578 GCA_964465045.1 uncultured Bacteroidales bacterium
CCTTGCCCATTGTTTCGCTTTTAGGATATTAAAAATGGCTATGCTTCTATAGCGCGAAACATGGGCTACGGAATGACAATAATTTACTGATGAGGTCCACCGCGGAAGAGAAAGCAAAAACTACGGGTTTCCATTCGCTGTGTAAAAGACTTTTGATACAACAGCATATGCAGTAATTGTAGGTTTGCGCCTTGATTCCAAAGAGAGCTCAACGCAACAAACTTATTTGCCGAGGAAAAGCACATTATGTATGCCTCCTTCTTCAAGATATCCAAAGGGAATTTGCTTGTGTTGTGCCCGCTTACGGATATCATCCGTCATTTCCTTTTTGCTTTGATAACCCTGAATTGCCCAGGTTTTAAAACCGGAATTGGGCAACCGGACCAACAGCGTATAGTACCATTGGCCGTAGAGGCTGATGCTTACCGGCAGATAATCCTGGCTAACATAAGGTTCAATATCTTTGGCAACCTGTTGCAGGTTTTGTGAAGACTCGATCAGTTGCCAGCCCTGTCCGGTTATATTTCCCTTAGCATAAAAAATATACATTCTGTTATTGCTGCTGGAAAAGCCTATGGGCATCAAGCCGCTTTCCATTTTTGAGGTAATACCGCTTTTTATCTCATTAGCGGAAGTGGCATCATACCAATCCATTGACCAATTGGATATGTTAAATAAATCCTGGTTCAGATACAGAATATCAAAATTATTTCCACGCATTTGCAAACCCACCGGTGTAACATGCCCGTTCAGGTCATTGTTGATTTTCTGGCTGAGCTGATTATCATTGAGCGAATAGGTTTTAAACGTAACCTGGCTTCTGTTCAAATCCAGGTCATGACGGCCATGATCATGGTCATAGTCAGAATACCGGACGCGGTCATGTTTTGAAATTACATCCCGGTTTTCAGGCTCTGGCGTATTCCACAGTTTCCGTTTTCGGGCTGCGGCATCAAATGCCGAATGGATCATGACTCCCTGGTCAGGATTGGCTTCCACCGCATTTCCCGGCGTAACATACTCCACGCCACTGTTGTTCCTAACTTCTACAACACCGCTGAATAAGTAGGTTTTCGTGCTTTTATGCGGATGTATATCTACCTCCAGTGCTGTACCTCTGATACCCACGGCACAAGTTGGCGTAATTACCAAAAACTCCTCACCACGCTTATTAACTTCCAGATAGGCTCCCCCTCTTTCCATCAAAAGCTTGGTTTCGCTCCAGAACGTAATTTCTGAATCGTTCCTCAGATTAAGTTTGGTGTTATCAGAAGCGTAGTAAATGTAAGCTCCTTTAGCATCCTTGCTTGTCCTTATTTTATCGCCGATGTAGATAAGCGTTCGCTCGTTTTTAGGTAATACTTGCCAGTTTTTGCTGCCTGAGTGCATTATAGATACAGTTCCGCTGCTATAGCCCAGCTCTGTCTCAGCTATCTGCAAATAATTTTCCTGAACATTTGAAACTTGCTCCAGGACTCCTTCGTTAAGTTGTTTCATTAAATCCTGTGCTGTATTCCATGTATCAGGAGGAATCTCTTCAAACTGCCCGATTTCCGGAGGTACAGGTTTTTTGGGGGCATTAATCCTTTCTACAACTCTCATCAGGTAAGCATTTTTGCGATCGGTCTGCAATGCTTTATCATAATAAGACTTGGAGATTTTATCGCAATACATTTTATTGTATTGATGGCTGCCCCAAAGGGCTGACTTGGTAACCGAGCGCCAACCCTCAGCAAATTTCAGGTAAGCCTTTGATTTTTTCTTATAATCCTGCTGACTGGGATATGCGCTGCGTATATCATCAGCACGGTTCAGGAATTTTGCGGCCAGCTCAACGAAATCGGATTTTGCAGACATCGCAAACACGCGTTTTGCATAAGATGCATATTTTTCTGCAAGGCGCTTTACCATGTCATACTTTTTATCCGGATCATTGTTTTGCAAGGCTATCCTTTCAGCCTTTTTTAAAATATCAATCGATTCCTGTTTGGGATTCGAGGGTTTCATGCCGGGTCTTCCTTGTTTTTGATCCCAATAATTCCTGTCAAAAGCTTCATCCGCTTTCTTCAGCAAGGCATCAAAATCAGCCCTTGAAACTTCTTCTGAGCCCGGCGGCATAGCGGGAATGCTCCCTCCCTGCCCGACATGCCAAAGCTCCATCCGGCAAGGCAAAGAACCTCTGAAAAAATTATGATTCGAATTCACTACAAAATTCAAATGCGTAATGTCCGGTTTCAGCTTTGGGAGGAATTCTCCTGCACGGAAAGTGGTGCGGGGACCCTGATAGAGAGTGGTCCAATAGCCATGCCTGTTTCTCGAAATCACCTGCACATATTCCATCTCTCCGGATATCAATTTAAAGATAAACTGGTCATTAGAATGCATCTCTTCAAGCGGTATAGCAAGGTATCCTCCATTGCCGTTGCAATCAGTCCAGACTTCTCCAACCCGTTTGCTTTTGCCGGCAGGGGTTTCTGTAACAAATAAAACATTCACGGGACCTTCTGGCCCAGGTTCATTTACATAAGCAAAGTTCAAAACCCGCTTTTTACCATAGGCTGCCTCTTCACATCCGCTGAGAGTTTCCTTTTCGTAGCCTTTTACGCTCAGTGCGAATAGTATTAACATTATACTTAGCCCTGCTTTGTTCAAATTATTTCTTAAACGGTTCATTTTCATGTGTTTTTAATCTTATAGCTCCCGCATTACCGGGAAAACATCAATATTATTTTTCCCAAACTTTTTTTCTCACAATAGTTTTCCTTCATGTTTCAGATGTAATCAGGACGCTACTGGTAAATGCCTTTATGCAAGGTATTCAGCACGTGCTTCGCTTCCTTTTCCATGTTGCTGTAGTTAGACTTATCTCCTACAAAAGAGAACCATGCTACATCTTCATTCACCGTGAGAAGCACATGGTCTATTCGTTTGTAGTCCTGGTTTTGCTGCCGCTCTTCAGACTCGCTCTGAAACATATGCATCATATAACCCCTTACATTTCTCACTCCGAGGTAGTTCATGTTATCCATGGCATTCATGGTTGTTATTGCATTCGTCAGGTTTTCAAAACCCTGCTTTTTCCCGCCGCGGTAAACCCTGAGTGTAATGGTACCTGCGCCACCGCTCCAACTATGCAATGCTTCCCAATGGCCGTAATTATAGGGTTTGTAATTTGCAGGAACTTGAAAATGCATGTGCCGAACTTCCGTAAACCACTGATAGCCCGGATCTGCCTTGCCGCTGGGCCGGTTGAGTGCAGCCCCGCTCATAGTAAACGCAACATGATTATTCCCCGGGTTTATGTTTCCTGACATATCAGTCTGATGGGTTTGACCCGTATTTAAGTTGGTTTTGTGTGATCCTGCAATCCCTCCCAGGCTGCCCAATTGTGAGGAAGAATGCGGTTGCTTCAGCTTTTGCGGAGGCCTGCTGCGCGCATGATTATTGCGGTTTAACAAAGTGAACGTGTTTAGCATGGCGTCTGCTTCAGCAGTCTTTTCTTCAAACACATCCGTCGGAACCACTACAATAAAAGCATATCCAAATTGCTGCGCTAACGCAGTAAAAATAACAATACCAACTTCCTGTCCGTCATAGGTGTTTTTGTAAGCTGCCTTTTTACCGTGCAACCTGTTCACCTCATCATCGGAAGCGGTTAGCTTAGTGGCTCCCTGACCCAGGATACCCTCTTCCACTACACTCATGATAAGATCGGTTGTAAAACCGGGTTCACTTTCGAATGCCCTGATTTGAATCGCGATCTGCTCATCGGGGCTCAGGAAATCATATACTTGATCAGTACCTTCTGTATAATAATTTGCAGACCATGATTGCGGCACATCAATCTTAAAATTATATGCAGCATTGGTATACCATTTGGCTGTAACTTTTACGGAAAGCACTATCAAAAATACCGATATAAGAAACTTTATGTAATTCATGGCTTAAATTTTACAATACTGTAAATCGCTTAATTTCCGGATTTTCCGTACTTGTTCCCACAGAAATTTCCACGGCATATTTTCCTTTTGGCCACCCGTTATAAGGCCGGCTTAGTGTGCTATGCAGGTCTAAATTCATACCCTTATTGGCTGTGTTCATCACTACCTCATCAATTACCACAGACTCGCCTTCCATGTATTTCCATACAAATGTTACCTGCGTGTCAGGTGGCGCATTTTTAAGCTTACAGCTCACACATATTTGTGGTGTGTTTATGCTCAGAGAAGGGTTATCAGCGCCGCAGAGCGCTCCCTGTAACTGATCGCAGATTTGAATGTCAGAAACATTGGCTGTAGAAAATTCAAAATCGCAGCCTGTGGCAAACCATGCTGCCATAACTGCCAAAACAAAAGATTTTAGTTTCATTATCATAACATTGTTTTTTTGGTTTATGCATAAAAGTACTTCTGCTATAAGCTCAAAAGCTAATTATTATGATAAGTGCATGAATCGCGGCGATAAATGCTGCAGGAAAATGATTATCTGAAATTTTCGAACCGGAGAGATAAAGCAAAGCAATTACACAACTTTTTGTAAATCTGAAACAACTAATACATGCCTGCCGGTTTTATTGCAGGTCAGTCGCCATCAGAGACTTCAAAAAAAGACAGGCAACCGATTAAATAAAATTACGTAAGGCTTTCAAGAATCCATCGCGCCTGCGACTTGATACCGGCACCTTTTCTTTATCAGAAAGCTGAACATGGCCTCCGCTTCGTTTATCAAAAGCTTTTACATATTGCATGTTTACCAGATGTGAATAATGGATTCTGTAAAACCCGAAAGGGGAAAGCATCTCTTCCAGCTCTTTTAATGTTTTTGCAGCTACAATGCATTCCCGGTCTTTGAGATAAATATCCGTATAATTTTCTCTGGCCTGGCAGCGAACAACATCATAAGTATCCAGCACATGCATCTTTTCAGTGGTATTAATAATGATTTTACGGGGCTTCCGGTCGGGGGAATTGATATTAGATACACAAGTGTCAATTTTTATTTTCATCAGCTCTTCATCTTCTAAAGATTTCATGGCTTTTTCAACAGCCTGCTTCAGGTCTTTGGGCTTTATGGGTTTCAGCAAATAATCCAGCGCGCTCAACTTTATCGCTTTTAACGCATATTCATCATGAGCAGTGATAAAAACAATCTGAAAAGCACGCGCTTTAAGGCTGTTGAATATCTCAAAGCTTTCGCCATCAGGCAACCTCACATCCATAAACAAAAGGTCCGGAGAAGCTTTTTGTAAAAGCGCAACACTTTCTTTAACATTTGTGCTTTCACCGATAAGCTCGATTTCGGGATGATAAAACTCCAGCATGTTTTTCAATGCCTGCCGGGCATTAAACTCATCTTCAATGATAATGGCTTTTAGCTTCATGACATCATGCTTTATCGTTAATACTCCGGTTTTGTTTCCTCCACCGGAATACGGAATTGCACTACAGTTCCTTCTGCTTGGCCCTTTTCATTTTCAATCTCTTCGATTTTAAAATCAATACGGCCTTGTTTTTTGCGGTTTAGTGTCTTCAGTCGTTTTTTGCACAGGTCTATAGCAACCGGATCGTGCCGGTCTTTGTCGTGCTTTTTTTGTTCTGCTGCTGCATTCAACCCAATTCCGTTATCCTGAACTTTCACATAAAGGTAGTTTTGTTGCAGAGCATAACTGATTGTAATTCTGCCCGGCCTGTCAAGCTTTTTAATTCCGTGCTCTATAGCATTTTCTAAAAACGGTTGTGCCAGCATAGGAGGGATGAAATAATCCTGATGAATTAATCTCGCATCATAATCCACATGATAACTAAAAGCATTGTTAAAGCGCAACTGTTGCAACTTAAGATACAACGATACCGTTTCATATTCCTTATCAAAAGGAATAAACTCAAAACGGCTGTTATCGAGGATCAGGCGAATCAGCCTGGCAAAATCAGATAAATAATCGCCGGCTAAGTGTGTTTGCTTGCTGTATATGAAGCTTTGAATCGCAAATAACGAATTGAAAATAAAATGAGGGTTCATTTGAAGACGAAGGAGCTTTTGATTTAACTCGCTATTGGCAAAAGACAGTTGCAGGCTTTGCATACGGTTTTTCCAAATAAGGAACACCATAGTGAATACAGCCAGCAGTAGAGTTGGAAAAAACCATTTGCGTTGCCAAAAAGCAGGAACAACCTGTACCTTTTTCTCTATCGCATTATCAAAAACCTCTCCGTTAGGGTTTATCACTTTGACTTTAAACAGATATTCACCAGGTGGAATATTTGTAAAGCGGGCTAAGCGCTCCGTTGTTTTCATTTCTATCCAGTCGCGGTTAAACCCGTCCAGCCTGTAAAAATAAGTGAACGGATCCTCCTTTCCCCAGTGGCTGCTGCCAACCTGAATAGTAATAAAATTTTCATTGTGCTTCAGTAAAATGTCTTTTGTGATCTGAAGGTTTGGGGTTTTTACTTTATCAAACACTTGTAAGGAAGTTAAATACACCTCCGGGAATGGCTCATAATCAGTTGTCTCATCCAAAACCAGGATAGCTATGCCGTTGGTTCCGCCAACTACAAGCTCTCCGCTGTTCAACAGCAGCAATGCCGAGGTGCTGGATTCAAATTGCAGGTCAGTTGCAGAAGAGTAATTTACAAAAACACCTTCTCCGGCATTATATCTCCATAAACCCTGATTGGTTATCAGCCATACGTTATTATCGGGCAATGGCAGTATCTTATATACTTCCAGGTTTTTAAAGGGCTTAGGGTTTGGAATTCGGACAAAACTGCTGTTTTCATGTGGTGCAAGGTAATACAATCCTTCTGCTCCCACCCATATTCCTCCTGCAAGATCCTCACGAACAACATAAATTTGTTGATCTTTTATTCCTTCACCAATCGCATTTTCAGGCAAATAGCTTATTGCTGTATCCGAATCCGCAAAATAGCAATGCAAGCCGGTTTGCGTTGTTCCCACCCATAGCCGTTGCCCTGAATCGAAATGCAAATCTGTAATTAAACGGCTGCTAAATGCATTATAAAATTTCTCTTTCAAGCTAATCCCGAACGTGTTGTCTGTTGTATCAAACAAAGTTAATCCGGGGCCTCCCCAAAAGCCCAGATATAAATTGCCCTTATCATCAAAAGTTAAATCGTTATACCAATCTGAACGCGTGTCGTTCGTATCGTAAGTAAAGGAATAAAACATCCTTTCATCCGGAAACAGTTTTCCAAAACCCTTTCCCTCCCACATACCTGTATAAATATCATCTTTTTCAGTTATCGTAATGCAACGAATGTTGTTACTAATCATTCCGGTAGTATTTTCCTGATTAAAGTGCGTGATCTTACCCGTTTTGGGGTTATACCTGTCAATACCCCGGTTTTTAGTTCCTATCCAAATCACACCCCTGCTGTCAGCCGTCAGAGAAGTTATTGCCGATGAAGCGGGCGTTTCGTCCATCCCGGGAATGTGAAAAAGCCTCTTTGTGCCTTTGCTGAGTGGCTTTAATACCATAACACCATGCGATGTTGATACCCAAATGTTATTTCTTCTATCGGCCATCACATCCACAATAAAATCACCGTATAAAGCTCCTGGATTTTCTTCATTGAAGGGATAATACGCTTTCGGCTGTTCGTTTACATAATGTAACAAACCGCTTCCGGTTCCCAACCAGAAAGTGCTGTCGTTTGCCTCTGCCATAGCCCATGAAGAGGATCGCAGCATTTTTTGAAACCAGCCGGCGGCATAATCAAACTTGTAAATGCCTGAAAGGCTTCCCATCCAAAAACCCCCATTTTGGTCAGTGTGAAAATAAGCCGCATCATACTCAGGCTGATAACCTGGCATTAACGGGTTTCTTAAAGGCACGCTCCGGAATCTCCCGGAATTTTCGTCCAAAACAAACGGACCGAAATTCCTTCCTCCTACCCAAATTTGCGATCGTATATCGCGAATAAGTGCAGAGTATGGATAATAGGGCTGATGGGTAGGGGTGTGACGATAAGCCTCCAGAACCTGGAATGTATTTAAATCCATTTTTTTGCGTATCCCGGAAAGCATATCTGCCCACAACAAACTGTCGCCATCCACAAACAAAGCCCTTACATGATAGTCATCCGGATTCTCGTCGGTGGTGTCTGGAACCAACACAGGGATAAAATGGTCGTGAGTATAATCATAGAGACACAAACCCCTTTCAGTGCCAACCCAAAGCCTCCCGCTATTGTCCTGTTTTACTGTTGTAGTTTTAGATGAAGGCAAAGCATTTGATGTTTAGTCATTATGATAGCTCTTTACATGATTGCCGTCAAAACGGGCAAGCGCATTCTCAGATGCAAACCAGACATATCCGTAATTATCCTGGAAAATATCATAAACTAAGCCGGGAGGGTCATTAAAAAAAGCATTGAAATCGATAAACTGTGCATAATGATTGGTTTCTGCATTGAAATGTTGCAAATGAAACCGGGCCTTGCCGGGATAAGGTAAGTTTATCAGGAAAATAATAAAAACGGCTAATAACAAATATCGGTACATCTTGAATCAACTAAAATATCCTGCTTATCAGAATTTTCTGCCTTTCAAATATAGACATTAAAACAATATATTGTTTCTTCCTGAAAAAATTAATTGGAATCATGCTGCACAAAAAGGGAATAAATGATGACTCGAACCAAACAATGCAAATGCAACTTTTTCATTAAGCTATCCGGGTCAAAACTATGAGCTTTCACTCGCTGTGTAAAAGGCCTTTGAGACGGTAAAAATAACGAGAAGAACTACTTACTAATCCAGGCAAGGAAGAAAAAACACAATGTTTTTTTCATTTCCCTGGAAATCCTCTGCGGTATGTAGGTAAATTGTTATAGTTTAGTAGATTGTATAATGTTGTATTCAACAATGCTGCCACCGTTTTTAGTTTTGAAACGAAAATTTTTTAGCTTTGAGGGTATGTTATAAAGTGAACGATGACAGGGATGAACCCGGAATCACTTCGATAAACAGTATTATAGACTTAAATATGAACGAACTTAAAAAAAAGCAAAAGCAGATACAACAAATGATCAGGGATGATTACAGGGTTGTTGTAAGTAACCGGTGGCTTCATAAATACTTGTATTTATTTGCCAAATGTACCCCGCTTGAAAAAATCACAATGTCAGATGCTGTCGACATCGTTTTAGAGCGACCTGATTTGTTTGCATACTTCATATATGGACAACGGGCTGAGTATGTCAATAATAAAATGATGGAAAAAGCAAAAGCTAAAGACACAGTATCCGA
Organism: uncultured Bacteroidales bacterium; assembly: GCA_964465045.1. GTDB lineage: Bacteria > Bacteroidota > Bacteroidia > Bacteroidales > JAIPAH01 > JAIPAH01. Next base: position 15,315 of record CAYXJS010000049.1, read on the forward strand.
TACATCAAAAATTCCTGATACAAAAACTGAAAACGAAGGAGAAATGACGAAAAACACCCCTGATAAGAAAACAATCAATGAGTAATTACAGAACTCCTGATCCGGATACAAACTAAAATGTCGCACATTTATACCGAAGTTTAAGATTGGTCCCAGGAAAGCAAGTCTCAGTGGCATTTAAGTCCTGACATATTTTTGCCAATGCTTGATTGTCTCTTGGTGTTGCCAGGGTGTAGAGTTTTACCGAAAGCGTATTGGCTTTATAGTCGGGGATTAAATCAATTTTGTTAAAAATAATGCTTTTAACCAAGGCCCGGATTTCCTCTTTGCTTTTGGCATAATGGGGCGCAAGCCAATTGGCAAAAGCGGTTTCGGCCCTATAGCAAATGATCTTAATGATGTTTTGCAGGTGCTTGCTTTCTGCTTTGAGCTTATTATAACGCGAAGAGTCCGGCATTTGACCTATGGGTATTTTATAAGGTTGTTCTTTACGCTTTTGTATTAAACGGGCTTCTTCCTGCTCGAGGTTTTCCTTTTCCTGGCGCAATTCAAGTTGTTTTTGCATATTCCCTGCCGATTGGTCTAATTCGGTAGTAAGGTTTTCTTCGGCCAGGGTAAAAAGTTGGGCTTTACGCCGGGCGATTTTTTCGCGAACTTTCTTTAGTTGATAAGTAAGTTTACTGTAAGCCCGATTCACCACATGGATATTTGTATCTAATTGGTCAACACCATATTGCATAATCTTGTCCAGGTCGTATTCCTGTCTCATGTATCGAAAAAAATTTTCCTGGCTCCACCGGGCAAACATATAGCGTGCAACTAAATCCAATGAAAGTTCCCAGTGGGTCGTCAGTACACTGGTCTGATGATTATCGCTGTTCTTTTTACGGATTTCCCGTAAGGGAACCCCGTCGATTTCCACTTGTTTTTCATGCAAGGCCATCGTGGTGGGAGTACCGCCGTCGGTTTGAACCTCATAATCGGTAAATTCTGCCTCATCCCACTGGTTTTTGACATTTTTGCGATAGGTAATAACGGCGATGCGATGAGTTTGCCAAAGCCAGCCAAAAAGAATAGGGCTATATGCTTCGCGGTCAAAAACCAAACTATAGCGGGGGCGCAGCGGCTCGGCCTGGAGTGTCTCTGCGGACACACTGGCCTGGGGCCATTGGTTGAGCTGGGGAATGATAGTATTTACAAGCATTTCTTGTAATTTTTCGTTGACCTGTCCGGTCACAAAAAAATAGGGCAAGCCTTGCGCATT
>CAYXJS010000050.1:0-16094 GCA_964465045.1 uncultured Bacteroidales bacterium
AGGCGCTGCCTCTGACGATGTTGGGAGTCTTTTCGATAATTTCGTTCGCTCATTTGCGGGCAATTTGTTGGCGCCCCTGTTTTATGGAGGCGAACTCAAAGCTCAACAAGACCGCGCAGAAGCCTACAGAAAAGAAAAGGCATATGAATACGGTCAGACGGTTTTGGCTGCTTTTGAAGAAGTCGAGAACGCCCTGATACAAGAAAATAAGCAGTCAAAATCATTGAAAAGCCTTCAAAGGCAGGTAGAGCTTGCAGAAAAAACCTATGAACAGCTTAAAACTGAATATCTTAACGGTATGAGCAATTATCTGGATGTTCTCATTGCACTTGATGAGTTACAACAACTCAGGCGCAATTATCTTCAGGGACGCTATGAGCTTATTGATTATCGCATTGCTCTTTACCGTTCTCTTGCAGGTGCCTTCGAGACGGAACGGGAAAATATCGATTGACCGAAATGTGATTTGCAAGAAAATGATACACAATGTCTGAAATAACTGTTACGATGAATTTGGGTATGACTGAGTTGAATATCCAATAGATAGATTGGCATCTTTTAAGAAAAGAATTACAACATGAAAAGAAAATATACCATACTTTTAAGTTTAGCTATTTTAGTGATAGCCGGGGTAATTGCATGGATTATCTTTTTAACCGAACCCACGGCGCAAAGAGAGGCTGCATCCAGGCAAACAGCGATGCTGGTAGAAACCATCCCTGTGGAAAAAGGATCATATCAGCCGGCATTCCAAGCTTTAGGTACGGTGGGTCCAGCAAAGGAAATTATTCTGAGTCCGCGTGTAAGCGGAGAAATAATCGAACTTTCCAAAAGCTTTGTGCCCGGCGGTTACGTTAAAAAGGGTGAGAAATTGTTACAGATTGATCCCTCTGACTATCAAAACACCCTGCAACAAAGGAAAAGTGAATTAAACCAGGCGCAGGCTGATCTTATTATGGAGATGGGGCGTCAGCGCGTAGCACAAAAAGACTATGAACTTTCGGAACAAACGCTTACCGGAGCTGAGAAGGACCTTGTGCTAAGAAAACCACAGTTAAATACAGCCCGTGCCCAAGTGCAATCTGCTGAGTCGGCATTAGAGCAAGCAAAGCTTGACTTGCAACGAACTACTATTAAAGCTCCTTTTGATGCACATATTGTTTCACGTGAAGTAAATCTCGGATCGCAGGTATCACCAGGTCAAACCCTTGCTCGTTTGGTCGGACTAGAGTATTATTGGGTAGAAGCTACGCTGCCTTTATCTAAAATGCAGTGGATTACGTTCCCGGAAAACAATAGAAACTATGGCGCCTCAGTACAGGTTCGCAACCGTACAGCCTGGCCTCCTGAGCAATACCGCGAAGGAAAAATTTTCAGAATGATCGGTTCCCTTGAAGACCAAACGCGGCTGGCGCGCTTCCTAATTGAAGTAAAAAATCCTTTAAGAAAGAAACCTCCTTTGATGCTGGGCGAATTCGTAGAAAACATTATCACTGGAGATACCATCTCCGGAGTAGTAAAGCTGAACAGGGATTATATAAGAAAAAACAACACGGTTTGGGTAATGGAAGATGCTAAGCTGTCTATAAGAAATGTGCGTATTCTTGTAAAAGATGCTACCCATGCCTATATAGAAAAAGGCTTGCATGATGGCGACAGTGTTGTTGTTACCAATCTCAGCACAGTAACCGATGGTGCGCCTTTACGGCTGGAAACCGATACATCAAACCAATAAACACCAACAATAAATCTCGGAGGAATATTCATGAATGGATCAAGTGAGGATAAAAATAATTTTCAGAAAGGCGCAATGGCTTATATGGCAAGGAATTCCATTGCCGCTAACTTGTTGATGATTATTCTTATCGGTGGCGGTATCTTTACTACATTCCATATCCAGAAAGAAGTCTTTCCTGATTTTCAGCTCGACATTGTTGAAGTTAGCGTGGTTTACCCCGGAGCAGCACCCGCAGAAGTGGAAAAAGGGATTTTATTACCTGTTGAGGAAGCCATTAAAGGTGTGCAAGGCATTAAGGAAATCTCTTCCACCGCCTATGAGGGTTCTGGACGTATCACCATAGAATTGGTAGCCGGAACGGAGCGCATGAAAGCATTTCAGGATATCGAACAGGCTGTAAATCGTATCAGGACTTTTCCGGATGATATTGAAGAACCCGAAGTGCGATTGCAATCACAACAACGCAATGTAATGAACATAGGGCTCTATGGTGATGTGGATATCTGGACACTAAGAAAACTGGGAGAGCAATTAAGAGATGAACTCCTTAGCAACCAAAATATTACGCAGGTAGAATTGGGAAATGTGCCCGATTATGTAACTCATATTGAAATTCCACGAGATAAGCTTCGTAAATATAACCTGACTCTAGAAGAGGTGGCCAGGCTTATTGTCAGTTCCAGCGAAGATATTCCGGCCGGCTCAGTAGAAACCAAGGCAGGGGAGATATTGTTGCGGATAAAAGAGCGTAAACTCTGGCAGGAAGAATTTGGGAACATTGAAATCATACCTTCCGAATCAGGTTCAGGAATCTTGCTATCTGATATTGCTGAGATTACTGATGGCTTTGAAGAAACAGGTTTCCACGGCCAGTTTAATCAACAACCTTCTATAGGTCTCTCAATTTATCGTATTGGAAATCAGTCACCTCTCGACATTTCGGAGGCGGTTAATGAGGTCATGGAATATTACGAAACCACCCTGCCACCGGGTGTGAAAATCCGCGTGGATAGCAATACTGCTGATGATTACCGCGACAGGCTGTCATTGCTCACCGAAAATGGTATTCTGGCTATTTTCATCGTGCTGATTATTCTTGGCTTGTTCCTGGAATACCGCCTGGCCTTTTGGGTTATGATGGGTATGGTCATCTCCTTTATAGGAGGGATTGTGTTTATGCCATCCGCAGGAATCAGTATCAACATGATTTCTATGTTTGGTTTCCTTGTGGCATTAGGCATTGTGGTGGATGATGCCATTATTGTAGGAGAAAACATTTACTATAACCGTCAAAAAGGGCTTAGCTACAAAGATGCTGCGATTCAGGGGGTGCGTGAAATTGCCCGGCCCGTCATTTTTAGTGTTCTTACCAACATTATCGCCTTTATTCCATTGCTTTATATCCCCGGTACGACCGGAAAATTCTGGTGGCCTCTGCCGGCAGTGGTTATCATTGTGCTGGCAGTTTCCCTGCTCGAGGCATTGTTTATCCTACCCGCGCATCTTGCCCACAGCAAAAGCAACTCTAAAACTCTTGTGGGAAATTCGATAGAACGAGTTCAAAAAGGATTTTCAAAGTATTTCAACCGATACCTGAATGAAATTCACAAGCCACTGCTTGAAATGTGTTTAAGGCACCGCTATATTACCCTGAGTACAGCATTGGCTTTGCTTTTGATGGTTGGAGCTTACGGTTACAGCGAACACATGGGAATTATTATGATGCCCGAAGTAGCGGCTGATGAAATCGAGGCCGGCGTCAGGCTGCCCGTGGGAACAACAACTGCTCAGGCTGCTGAGGTTGCCAAGGCAATTACACGTTCTACCCAAAAAATGTTCGACGAGCATAACTTGTATGAGGTGGCAGAAGGCATCAAAACCAATGTACGCGGACAAAGCTTTATTGATGTGGAAATTGTGATGAAGCCACCCGATGAGCGGGATATGACCGCCAAAGATATAATCAGACTCTGGCGTAATGAAATCGGAGATATTCCGGGTGTCGACCAGATTACCTTTGAGGCAGAAAGAGGTCCGGGAGGATGGAGACAGGATATTACAGTTGACCTGAGCCATACGAACATCAACGTGCTTGAAAAAGCGCATGAGGTGTTTAAACAGGAAGCTGATTTGTTTGAGGCCACGCAAAACCTGAGCGATAATTACAATCGCGGAAAGGAACAGTATGATTTCAGTTTGTTGCCCGAGGCCCGTAAACTTGGTCTAACGCCCGCAGATGTGGGGCAACAGTTACGTAATGCCTTTTACGGATCGTTGGCTATGAGACAGCTACGCGGTATCAACGAAAATGAAATTCGTGTTAAATTGCCTAAAGCGGAAAGGATTGACTTATTTAACCTTGAAGAACTGATTATCAATGCGCCTGATGGAACAGAAGTACCGCTTATGGATGTGGTTAGCCTTAAGGAAGAGGAAGCATTCACAAGTATAAACCGCCGCGACGGACGGCGGGTGATTTCTGTTGGCATGGATGTAGAACCTGCCAACGCCGTAGGTCAGGTTATGACTTCCATTAGGGAAGACATACTCCCTTCGCTCAGGTCTGATTTTCCGGGTATTACATGGTCTTTTCAGGGAAACCAGGCAGAGATGCGCGAATCGACCAGTGCGCTTTGGGGTGGTTTTGCACTAGCCCTTATGGTGATGTATGCACTGCTGGCCGTAGCCTTTAACAGCTATGCACAACCTGTAATTGTAATGACATCCATCCCGTTTGGGTTGGTAGGCGCTATTCTCGGCCACATATTATTGGGATTTGACCTCTCCCTTGTTAGCTTGATGGGAGTTATCGCGCTCTCAGGAGTGGTCGTGAATGATTCACTGATTATGATCGATTTTGCAAACAAACACAGAGATAGGATGTCGCCGTTCGAAGCGATTCGTGATGCTGGCCTGAGACGTTTCAGACCGATTATTCTTACAACGCTTACAACATTTGGCGGCCTCGCTCCCATCATCCTTGAAAGCTCCAGGCAAGCTACATATCTTATCCCAATGGCTATTTCCTTAGGGTTTGGAATTGTGTTTGCCACCGCTATTATTTTGGTAATTGTTCCCAGCTTATATTTGATTCTTGAGGATGTAAAAAAAGCAATCCGATAATATAAAAAGACCGGAAAAGAGAATACAGTAAGTTTCTTTTCCGTTTTTCCTTTATGCTGAATGAAAGTTTATTTTATCACCAAAACATCAATAATTGCTTCGCTTTCGCGGGATGCTGTTTTCATTACTTCCGGCTCAACATCATTTTTTATATTGAATAAAAATCAAAGCAAGGATAATTTGCTACTGCTGGGTATGAAAAATATTTACAATTCATGTTCCTGATGCCATTGAAGCAAGGCTTTTGCCGGTGAACCGATCGTTTTGTATAGCTCAAATCCTTGCTCTTTAGAAACTGCTTTGAGGATATCAGAAAACATAAAAGCCACTTTACCTGCAAAACCAATACGGCGTTGTCCGGGATGTATAACACGGTTTACAATATGGCTGAAAAAATCATGAAATGCTTCAGTAACCAACTCAATTACGAAAGGATGTTCACGGAAAGAAAGCATTTCGGCAGCTAACAGGCCATAATCCTGTGCTGATGGGCTCTTAAGTAACTTTTGAATCCATCCATCAGCATAACTATGAAAGAGAACCGAAACATGCCTGGCTATTTCCGGTGGCAATGATTCTTCCAGGTATGCTTTTAGCATCTGTTTTCCTAAATAAGCGCCGCTTCCCTCATCTCCAAGAAAAAAACCCAGCGATTTAGGCTGATTTATGATGCTGTTCCCATCAAAATATCCGGCATTCGCACCCGTTCCTAATATTGCTGCAATGCCTTTCTGATTTCCAAAAATCGCTCTTCCAGCACCAGTTAAATCAGTCTCTAAAACTATATTTCTATCTGGAAATAAGCTTTCAAGCAACACACGCATCCTGGTTTTGGTATTTGAATTGCCTACGCCTGCACTGTAAAAAAACAATGTTTCTGTGTTGAATTGAGATTTTATGTGCTTAGAAATCGCATTCAAAAAATCTTCCTTGGCTTGTTCTGTTCCGGTAGCAGGATTATACCCGGGTAACAAAGCATGCCGGATTTCTGTTTCACCTGTAATATACCATTCCGATTTGGTGGCGCCATTATCTGCAATTATCATAATAAAGCAAATATTTCAGGTAAAAAAATAATCAGTCCAATAATTAATGCAGCTATTGCGGTTATTAGCACCGCTGCGGCGGAAAGATCTTTAACATATCCTGTGGTTTTGTCCTTTTCAGAATGATGTTTGTCAAGATACGTTTCAATGGCCGTATTAAGCGTTTCCATTGCAATGACAAGGCCGGATACCATGATAAGGGCTACCCATTCTAAAGCAGTTATCCTGAAAAGAAAACCCATTAAAACAGCCAGCAAAAACAAACCCAAATGTATTTGCATATTGGGTTGCGTTCTGAATACATAAACCAGGCCTTTAAAAGCATAGCCAAAGCTGCGTACTCTTTTTCGTATTTTCATCTTGCCAGACATTATCAGCTCTGATTGTGATTAAATACTTGTGCATAATCAATATAATAAAGCACTTTAACCGAAAGCGAGTTGGTTCCGGGTGCGCTTAATGTGCTCTTTAAATTATCATAATATCCTGATACGGATTCTTCCTGCTGATTATAAACAGCGTTTTTCCACACTACACTTAGCTCTGAACCCGGGGCAAACCGCCAGGAGTATGACATATCAATATTAAAAATGTTAGCGGTAAAATCTTCATTTTCATCATATTGATAGTCATTAAGAAAGCCATCTTCTTTGAGCTGGTAAAAATCCTTGTAATCCACGCTCATCCAGTAATGACGCATCCTGAAAGCCAGCACGCTGCGCTCATTAAAGATATAACTGGCATCGATGGTGTTTGTGATATTATTTACATCGCGTTTGCCGAAGATAATTTGGGTTTGATCTTCAGTGGGTTGCGTTGTGACATAACCAATTTTATTATCTTCCCATTCCAAATCAAATTCATGGATGAGGCTAAAGTGATTGGATAGACGTGCTCTGGGACTTAATCTAAGATTGTAAAAACCATGATTATCGCGCGGAGAAATCCCGGCTTTTCCGTTGACATCAACCAAAAATTTTTTCCTGTAATCAGGCGATATCATAAAACCTACTTCATTATATTTTGGTGCCACATATTTTCGGCCTGGATGCCTTGGTTCATCAAAATCATGAGTTACTGTGGGTTTTATATAGGAGTTTATACTCAGAGTCATGTGGTTGTGTAGTGTTACAAAACTTTGTAGCCAAAAATCAGCCTGCACGAATTCGCGAGGTTTGTAATTCTGCTGATAAGAAAAGCTGTATTGATTTCGCCAGCTTAAGTATAAAGGTGTGGATTCATACTTGTTATAATTAATATTGACTGAGCTTACAACGTTATTGTTGCTGAAAAGGAATCCCATATCATTAGGGTCATATGTATGGCTTTCTACTGAACGCTGAATATTCCATGTAAAATCCCCACTTATTTTCCCGGCTCTTAGCCAATAGCGATGTCCGAAACTATTTGAGTTGCCGGAGTTGTATTTCTGGCTTAATGCTCCTTTTCCGGCGATGGAATAGGTGTTGGTTGTATCTGTCAGTTTAAAATCAACGGCGCTGACGTTAGCTGAATAGTAATCTTTTCCGCGGTAGACATTTGTATTGGCAAAGCTGACATACGAGTTTTTGTTCAGCGCTTTGTCTATCACCATCATGTTGTAATTGGTGAAAGGAGCGGTTTCAACCTTACGCTGCTCTCCTGTCACAGTATCAAGTATGGTTGCGGAAGTGGGATCGGTCATGGCGTTCAAGACCCCCAAGCCCAATCCGGAAGAAGTTTTTCCTGAAACTTTTGTTGCATTTATTAGCTGCGGTTCAGATGGATTTTCTTTTATTTTTTCTGTATTTTGGAGGCTGTCATACACAGATTGATATCCAACAGGCTCAGAACCGATACGCCGGCTGTAAAAAATACCGCCTTTATCAAAAAGCTCCGTTCCTTCCATAAAGAAAGACCTTTTCTCATCGTAATACTCTTCGTACGGAGAAAGGTTTATGATGCGGTCATCAGACTGAACCTGCCCAAAATCAGGAATTAAAATCATATCCAGCGTGAAGCTTTCATCAAGTCCAAGTTTCATATCCATCCCGCCTTTGTAGCGGTACTCCCATATTTTATCATCGCCGTTATAATCAGCATAGCCTGAAGCGTATGGCATCAGCGACAAGCGTAAAGGAGGGTCTATATCATTTATGCCTGATAGTTCACCAAATTGATTATTAAAGCCATCTTCCCGGGGATTCATGGGGTTCCATACTACTTCTTCACGATAGCGCCTGATAAGACGTTGCATTTGTACACCCCATTTTTTTGTTCTGTTTTTAGGAATGCGAAGTTCTGAATAGGGAATTTTCATTTCTACGCTCCATCCTTCATCATGAATAACCACCGCACTCTCCCATACGGCATCCCAGGTAAAGTCTTTACCATTGCTTTCCGTAGACTTGATATCAAATTGTACGCCTGCAGCAGTAACTCCAAAGCCACTTGCATTTTTAGCATCGTTGTAAGGATCAAAATATACGCTAAACCAGGAAGTATTTTTCATTTGGTCACGCAAGCTTAATTCTCTTAATATCGAGTCTGGTGACGGATCATCAAGCATAGCTGCTACATAAACCGCATGGTCATCATATGCAAAGCGTACCGATGACTGAAAACGGGCTTTTCCGTCTTTAATATAGGGTGAAAACTGGTAAAAGTCAGTAGCAACTGGAGCTTTTTCCCAGAAAGACTCATCTAAAACGCCGTCAATATCAGGTTTTTCTTTTACCCTGACGGCTTCGGCTTTTTTTTGTGCAGTAACTGAACCTGTAGAAAAAACAACAAGGATAATTCCCAGCCAAAATTCTCTTTGCATAGCAGATGGTATTGAACTTGCAAAGGTATTAAATTCAATTATTCTTTATATGACTTAACTCTTTAGATATTTGTTTTTTCAGGTCCTGAATAATTTTTTGGTTTTCATAGTAGGTTTCCTGCATTCTCATTGTAGGTTTTATACGTTCGAAAATGTCGTCAGCATACTCTGTTTGTTCATTCATATACTCAAGTACCCGCTTTGTATTCTTTTTTGTATCCGGATATTTGCCCTGATTTTCATTTTTAGCCTGGGCATAAGTGTTATAACGTTCAACCACATCATTTAAAACCCGGATGGCTTGATTGTGAAGATCAATCTGGCGGTTGGCCTCATGTACCTGAAAGTTTTGCCTTAAAAAATTGTAATACTTTTCAATCATTTCATTTACCACACCGTGCTCCCGGATCCGTTTCATCTGCGCCGAGATGCGCGTATGATCGCCGGCTTCAAAGTACTCTTTTAATAGTTCTTTACGGTTCCAGTTCTTCTCACGTCGTTCGTCAACATCACCGCGCATAAACCCAAAATGGTCTACAGGTTGCACTAAAAACTGCATCAGCGGATCAAAAGGCATATGCGATTGAACTATCTTTTTGGGAGCAACTTTGAAATATTCGCGCGAATATCTGGTTTTGTATTCATTTCCAGTCATATACCCTGAACCCCAGGTAGGATCAAAAATCCACCAGGAATCTTCAAATTCAAGGGCATTCCAGGCATGTGGCACATTATCCACCTTTCCGTGCTGCCGTGTATAACCGGTAACCACAACAGAACGAAAATCCATTGCTGAAGCAATTGCATGAAACAGCTCTGCATAGTGCTGGCAAACTCCTACCCTGTCTTGCAAGGCGTCTTCTACTATTTTTTCGCGCGAAGCATTAATGGTAATTCTTCGGCTTTCCTTAAAATTATATTCAAGGGCGTTTGCTACAAAATAATATACCGCATAAGCCCGGGCCTCCTCATTTTTAAAATGCTTTTGGATATAATCGGCTATTTTTTCAGGACTTTTTACGGCTTTGGCCGGGATGGCATCTATTGTCCGGTGCACTTTCTTAAGTGAATAGTCGTCTGCAGCGGCACCGAATCCGGCAAGCAATATCAGGTATATCAAGCAGGCTATTTTTATCATCGTTTGACTGTTGGGTTTAATATTCAATTACAAACCTTGTGCCTTAAAATAACGTCGATTATACTGATTATGTTTTGTATGATAAAGCTTGCCCGTGTTAAAGAATAAAAAAGCCGGAAACATCAACAAAGACATTTCCGGCATAGAATTTACAAATATCTCAGTTATTCCTGATAATCGGTTAACTCAACCGTATATACAATGTCTTCGCGATAATCTTCAACATGACTCTTTAGAGGCAGAGGAAGTTCTGTGCTAATAACTGCATTCCAAATCATTTTTGTTTCTCCGTCTTCAGTCAAATCCATTTCGATGAGTTTACCCTCAATGCCGGCTATATTTTCCTGTCCAGTCACTTCAAAATGCATCGAACCATCATCCGAATCAAAATTCCAAGAATTACCTACTTCCAAATCATTGTCTGAAAATATAGAAATCCACTGACCCTGATATAAAATTCCACCCAAAGGTGTTGCCGTAATTGCATTTTGGTAATTTACAGAAATATCATCCGAACTATTATCACTTGATTCCACTTCATCACCATTAGCAACATATTCTACCGTAACAGTTGGATCGTCAATATTGATTTCAGCCGATCCCTCCATCTGATATTCTTCTCCTTGCTCTACGGAAAAGGAGTATGCAAAATATGTGCTGGCTTTAAATTTATACGGATTCCACACTAAATCTGAGAGATCGTCATTGTCATTATCGTTGCCAGAATCTGGTGAGTTATCATCATCGTCACTGCAGGATGTTAATGATACTGATATCAATATGGCCATACTAAATAGACCCAATAGGGTGAAAATTCTTTTTTTCATAAGCGTTATTTTTTAAATTTTTATATTATTCGATTATCGTCTAACACCAGACAAAATGTGATGTTCACTAAAAGGTGGGAAAATAAGTTTTGTACATTGACACAAAAAAGGCCGACTTAAGAAAGCCGGCCCTGCAAGCGGTTCGGAAACCAAATTTAAATTAATAAAAATTAATCAACATGCGCATCCTTCATTTCGGTTGCGGCATATTCTCCTAAGTCCAGTTTTTTCTTGATTTGCTTAAATGCATGTATTGTATATTCCACATCTTCAAGTGAGTGCATTGCTGTAGGTATCAGGCGAATCAGAATAACATCTTTTGGTACCACCGGATAGGCAACCAAGGATGTAAAGATATTATGATTTTCTCTTAAATCGTAAGCCAGGTTAGTCGCTTCGGCTACAGTACCCGATAAAAATACCGGTGTAACAGGTGATTGGGTATTGCCGAGGTTGAAACCGTTTTCTCGCAATCCTTTTTGCAAAGCATTAACAATAGTCCAAAGCTTGTCTTTACGTTCCGTACTCTCAGTAAGGTATTCAAGGCGTTTGAAAGCGCCCAGCACCATCGGCATAGGCAGTGATTTTGCAAACACTTGTGAACGCATATTATACATCAAAAACCGAACAATTTCCTTATCTGAAGCCACAAATCCACCGATTCCTGACATGGATTTTGCAAACGTGGAAATGTATACGTCAATCTCATCCTGAATACCGAAGTGCTCTCCTGTTCCTGCGCCTGTAGCGCCCATCGTTCCAAAGCCGTGAGCATCATCAATAACAAGACGGAAATCATATTTCTTTTTAAAGTCTGCCATCGCTTTCAGGTTGGCCAAATCACCCGACATGCCATAAACACCTTCCGAAACCAGCATAATACCACCGCCGGTTTTTTCTACATATTTTGTAGCTCGCTGAAGCTGTTTCTCCAGCTTTTCCATATCGTTATGCGGATAAACAAAGCGTTTACCCATATGCAGGCGCGCTCCGTCAATTATACAGGCATGAGCTTCTGAATCGTACACAATCACATCATTGCGGTCTACCAATGAATCAATAACAGACATTACACCCTGATAACCATAGTTGAGTAAGTATGCTGCTTCTTTGTCAACAAACTTAGCCAATTTGCGCTCCAGCTCTTCATGATATTTGGTTTGACCGGTCATCATGCGTGCACCCATTGGCATAGCCATACCCCACTCTTTGGCTGCTTCGGCATCCGCTTTACGCACATCAGGTAAGTTACCCAGTCCCAGGTAATTGTTTAGGCTCCATGTAAGTACTTTTTTGCCATTGAAGTACATGTGGCTGGACATTTCCCCTTCCAGTTTCGGGAACATAAAATATCCATGCGCTTTGTCAGAATATTGCCCTAATGGGCCGGGATTTTTTTTAACTTTTTCAAATATATCCACAGGATTTGTTTTTAAATTTTACTTTTCTGTTAGTTTGGGCAAAATTAATACTTTTCTCCGTAAGCGCAAAGGTTTTAATACAATTGGATGCTTTGTGAGAACATAGAAACATAACATAATTGAGGTTAATTATGATGTGAATTTAACAAAATAAGTCATACCATTTATAGCTCATCATGATGTCTATGATTATGCGTAAAGTTATTATGATGATAAATCAAGGATAGCACAAAGCATAAACTTATCTTAGAAATAGTAGGTAATTTACAGTATATTGCTGTCATAACGAACAGATTTGTTTATAAATTCAAAGAAAATTCAGATTTTTGTTGCTTTATGATGCAAATCTGAGTAATTTCATTACTTTCATTTACTAAAAATAAATATATTTCATGAACGATAAAGTAGTCATTGTAACAGGCGCCAGCTCAGGCATAGGCGCTGCGCTAAGTGAGTTGTATGTAAAACGGGGTTATCACGTGGTAATGGCAGCCAGAAATCTGGAAAAGCTTGAAGCCTTTGCTGAAAAGTTTAATAACGATAAAGGAAGTGTTTTTCCGGTAAAAACGGATGTAAGCAAAGAAGTTGATTGCAAGAATTTAATCGATAAAGCTGTTGAAGAGTATGGCCGAATTGATATTTTAATAAATAATGCAGGGATTTCCATGCGGGCGATGTTTAAGGATTTGGATTTGGATGTTATCCGTCAGTTGATGGATGTTAATTTCTGGGGAACTGTGTATTGTACAAAATATGCTCTGCCGCATGTTCTATCACAAAAAGGCAGTATCGTTGGTGTAATATCTATTGTAGGCCATGTTGGACTTCCGGCGCGCACCGGCTATGCCAGCTCTAAATTTGCTATCCGTGGCTTCTTAGATACTTTGCGCATAGAACACCTCAAAGATGGTCTGCATGTGCTGGTAGCAGCGCCGGGATTCACAGAATCGAACATCCGAAATACAGCGCTTACTGCCGAAGGAAAACAGCAAGGCAAAACACCACGCGACGAAGGCAACATGATGACCTCAGAGGAAGTGGCGCAAAAAATAGCCAAAGCCGTGGATAAGCGTAAGCGAAGCCTGATACTAACATTTATGGAAGGGAAATTAACGGTTTTCTTAAATAAATTCTTCCCGAAAATGATGGATAAACTTATTTATAATCAAATGGCCAAAGAGCCTGACTCACCTTTAAAAAAATAAACCTATGGCACATAATTTTGAGATTCTGCCTAAAAAAGGATTCAGAGATATTCTGTTTAACAGCACAATTGATACAATAGTGCAAAAGCTCGGGCAACCGGATCACATTGAAGAAATCGATGGTTTGGATGATGAAAATTCCATGGCTTATTTCTATGATAAATATCACCTTATCGCTTTTTTTGAAGGTTTTGATACTATGGTATTGACCATAATGGAAACCAAAAATCCGGATACTACTCTTTTCGGAGAAAAAGTCTTTAACATGGATGAGATTGAAATTTATAAGCTGATGAAAGACCAAGGATACGAGGAAATTGATTCCGAAATACTTACATGGGGAGGTAAACGGATTTCCTTTGAGGAGGCGAATATGGATTTCTACTTTGAAGATAACAAACTCACAGCCATAAACTGGGGTTGTTTTGTTTGCGAAGAAATGAATACACCTTCTCAAAACTAAGTTTAACTTTGTTTTTTGTTTCGGGGATGATATTTCAATACTTGGTCGCGAATATGTTCCCTGCTAATGTGGGTATATATTTCGGTTGTTGTAACCGAGACATGTCCTAACAGTTCTTTCACTAAGATCAAATCGGCGCCATTTTCTATTAAATGTGTAGCGAATGAATGGCGGAAAGTATGCGGGCTGATACTTTTACGTATTCCTGCTTTTTCCGCATGTGCTTTAACAATCTGAAAAATCATCACGCGCGATAGCGGATTGCCCCGGTTGTTCAGAAACACAATATCCTCAGCCTTTGCCTTTACGGGAATATGTACGCGTATATCACTGAGGTAAATCTGTAATTGCTTTTTTGCCGCTTTTCCGAATGGAATCAGCCGTTCTTTATTGCCTTTGCCTTCTGCCAAAAGGTACATCTCATCCAAAAACACGTTTGATAATTTCAGGTTAGTTAACTCTGAAACACGAAGTCCGCAACCGTATAATAATTCAATGATAGCCCGGTTTCGCTGTCCGGAAGGTAAACTTAAATCAATACTTTCGATAATAGATTCTATTTCATTCTCATTGAGAGTATCAGGTATTTTCCTGGTGAGTTTTGGCGAGACCACATCCGTAGCCGGATTGGTATCGATGGCGCTTTCTATGATCAGAAAATCAAAAAATGATTTAATACCTGATATAATACGAGCCTGCGTGGCTTCAGAAATACCGGTTTCACTAATCCATTTCAGGAACTCATACAAAAGGGTCTTATCAACTTGTTGAGGCGTTTTGCTTATTTCCCTGGCTTTCAGAAACTGCAAAAGCTTCGAAATGTCATTCAGGTATGCCTGAACACTATTTTTTGAAAGCGAACGCTCTATGGTAAGATATGATTTATATGATTTAATCCAGCTTCCCCAGCTCATGTGAATGTAATTCCATTAGTCAAAAACACCACATAAAAAATCATCAGAAACAAAGCCGTTATAAAGGCTTTATTATCAAATATCAAGTCCTTTGGTTCTTCCTCTGTTTTCATATACTGCGCATGATTTCCGGCTTGAAACAAAATGATTAGCATTACAATGAGTCCGCTGTATAAGCTAAGCATCAAAATTAAAGGAAACTCCGGTAGCATGATGAGTGTTAGAGTCACTACAGCAGCAAGATAAGGAAACAATAGCTGATATAGAAAAAAGACCTTAAGCCGGTACTCATTAAAGGCTGAAAAATAAATATTTGCGCTGGTTACAAAACCTTTACTAAAAAGGATGGCCATGAGCAAATAAAGTAAAAGAAGTACTACAATCATAATGAGCCGGAATGTATCGCTAACATAAAGCCAGGCGAGGGCATGATAAACACCTTCTTTTAAAATGTTACCAAAAAAGACTTCGCCAAAAAGCATGAGGATAGACATAAAAGCCACCCATATAAAGTAAAGCTTTAAATAGCCATTATAGGGTACACTTTTCAAATAGATTACGTAACTTATTAAACCAATAATAAGATAGCTTAAAACGCGCGAAATGAATATTGTTGTAACACTATCATACCACCAGTCTTCTTCTTGCGCGCTAAAAACCAATTCGTGTTTAAATAGTGTTGAAGGGATTTCAAAAAGCAATGCGGCGCCGGCCATCACCAGCCGCGACAGAACAAAAACTGTAAAAAATGCAAGCAGAATATAGCTTAGTGAATTAATAAAATATATCAGCAGGGTATTATTTCGGAGTTTCATATTCTTGTAATCAATGGTTTTGGTTTATCTACCCGCCAGCATTGGTTTGCAGGCATTTTTTGTGCTGGAAATCGATGGTCTGTTTGTTTCATTTATTTACGATATTTTGAATAGGTCTGAAATTCTGCCGTATTACAGTCCATTCGCCTGGATTTTCCTCAAAGAGTTTAATGATTCTGTCGCGGTGTTTGTTCAACTGATCACTGATCGCCGCCGCTGATTTTGGTTTTTTTAGTGATTTGGCCAGGTTCTCGCTGGTAAGTTTTATATTTCGTGATGATAATAACTCTGCCGCATTTTCCATTTCATCTAAAATATAGCGTGTTCTGGAGAATCGTTGCTGACGTATACCTTCCTGCTGATGAACCAAATTGCCGGCTGCATAATCCGTTTCCAGATGAGTATTTATATAGGATGATTCTATCATGATTTCTCCTGCATTTCCACCCATGTTCAGCGTTACGGCAAACAGGGCTGCCTGCCTGATAATATCCTTTAAATTATTGATATCTCCTTCATATTCAATCAGCTTCTGCAATGCTTCGACAGATAGCTGCAACCCAACCTGCATTTCACGCGAAATATCGCTCACATATTGCAG
>CAYXJS010000051.1:0-3284 GCA_964465045.1 uncultured Bacteroidales bacterium
GTATAAAATATAAACATGAAAAAGAATACCATTATTCTCATTGCCGTTGTGGCGCTGATTTTTATCATAGTCTCATCCACCATTTCCTCGTATAACGCCTTGGTTACGGCCGAGGAAGAAATTGAAGGCAACTGGGCACAGGTAGAAAACGTTTATCAAAGGCGCGCAGACCTGATTCCCAACCTTGTAAACACGGTTAAGGGATATGCCTCCCATGAGCGGGAAACCCTCGAAGGGGTGATAGAAGCACGCTCCAAAGCCACATCAGTAAATGTGAATCCGAATGAACTGAACCAGGAATCTGTTCAGCAATTCAATCAGGCTCAGCAAGGACTCAGCAGCGCCTTAAGCCGACTGATGGTAGTTGTGGAACGTTACCCGGACCTTAAAGCCAGCCAAAATTTCAGAGACTTACAAGCCCAGCTTGAAGGAACAGAAAACCGCATTGCGGTTGAACGACGAAAATTCAATGAATCTGTAAAAGACTACAATGCATCAATACGGAGGTTCCCAAAAAACCTGCTTGCCAACAGCTTTGGTTTTGAGCGAAAAGCATATTTCGAATCCGATGCTGGCGCTTCAGAAGCTCCGGAAGTAAACTTTTAACACAAACATCATGAAACAAGACACTTTGAACAAGAAAACGGCACGCAATTTTTTCTCTAACGAAGAAGAGGAAGCCATAAAAACAGCCATCAAGAATGCTGAGCTGGATACATCAGGCGAAATCCGTGTCCATATCGAAAACAAATGTCCGGGAGACGTAATGGACAGAGCAGCCTATTTGTTTAAGCAACTCAACATGCATAAAACGCAACTCCGTAATGGCGTACTTATCTACCTGGCAGTAAAGAACCGCAAATTCGCTATTATAGGAGACCAGGGAATAAACAAGGTGGTTCCGGATGACTTCTGGGATGGCATCAAACAAACCATGCTTAACCATTTCCGCAATGAAGCGTTTTCAAAAGGCCTGACAGAAGCCGTTAAGCAGGCCGGAAACGCTTTGCGCGAACATTTTCCATATCAGAAAGATGATGTAAATGAACTTTCTGACGACATTTCATACGGAAACAACTAAAAACAATTCCAATGACCTATAAAGGCATCCATATTTCTTTTCTTTTCGTATTGTTTGGTACGATCATCGCAATAGCACAGATACCGGAGCGACCCACGCCTCCGCGCCTGGTAAATGACTTCACAAATACCCTCAGCCAGCAAGAATTGCGAAGCCTGGAAAACAAGCTCGTGAGATTCAATGATACTACCTCTAACCAAATTGCCGTGGTGATTGTACCCGATTTTGGCGGAACCGATAAAGCAGACTTTGCTTATAAAATCGGGGAAGAATGGAAGGTAGGTCAAAGTGAATTCGATAACGGAGTGGTCATCGCCCTGCGCCCCAAAACCAACCAGCAAAGCGGAGAAGTTTTTATTGCTACAGGCTATGGCCTTGAACCGGTTATCCCCGATGCCATTGCCAATCGCATTGTAGACAAAGAAATGATCCCCTTATTTGAAAAAAACCGTTATTATGAAGGTTTAAACCGTGCTACAGATGTCCTGATGGGATTGGCTGCCGGTGAATTCTCCTCTGATCAATACCGCAAAGAAAGTTCTCCGGGGGCTGCCGGATATCTCGTACCCATAATTGCATTAGCCATTATCATTTTTTCTATAAAACGACAACAATACCGCCAAAGAACATTTCAGGGAAAACATCACAGATCAGGAGGTGGCGGAATCCTTACAATGCTTTTGTTAGGAAGCATGATGGGTCGGCAATCCGGGCAATGGAATAACTTCAGCAGCGGAAGCGGAGGCTTCAGCGGCGGAAGCGGTTTTGGTGGTTTTGGTGGCGGAAGCTTTGGAGGTGGTGGCGCCGGCGGAAGCTGGTAAGGGTTTTTGATGCTTCGTTATGAAAAACCAATTAAAGCTCTCAAAAAATACAATTCACTGTATAACAAATAGCAATATTTTAGGCCTTATGTTTAAGTTAGGCCAGCAAAAGACCCAACAAATGGCTGAGGCTCTGATTTATAACTATTTAAGCAAATTTTGTTAAGCTTCACCCTTCCAAACATTTCACAGAAAAACAGTCGTTGTTAAAAGCATTCCAAATTTTTTTGTTAAAAACATGTTAAGCGCGCAATCGTTTTAAGCGTTTCAATAACAGTTTTTTTGCATTATTTATACTGGTTATTAATAAGATTAGCCCAAATCAGGAAACCTCCTATTGTCAGTTACTTTAGCTACTCTTCTTACATTTGGCCCCGTTACAAAACTAACATTAGTCTGTATAAAAATAACGCACTGAATCATAATCGATATGATTTTCTTTGTAATTTGCTGCATCATTTAACAAATGGATTAGAAAAAGCAATACAAGCGCTACAACGATATATTATGATAGAACACTTTTACAACCCAAAAACACAGAGAAAATTGTTTGCTGCTGTCATTATTTTACTTTTTTCCGGAATGTTTTTCCATAGCCATACTCTCACTGCGTCTGAAGCAGACAGCAGTGAATACTCAGAACTGGACATTATGAAAGGCGAACGACTGTTTAAAGGATTATTGCCTTTCAGAAGTGGTTTTAACGATTGTGCCTCCTGCCATTATACGGAAACCAGCGAAAAGCTCAACTGGAATCCCTCAGCTTATGACTTAGCAATAGCATGGAAAGAAGAAGGCGGGGATTATCTTGAGAATACACTGAGCAATCCGCCGGCAGGAATGAGTGAGCACGAGGAAGTAGAACTTACAGAAACCGAAATAAAGCATATTAAAGCGTATTTTACAAAACTCGAAAAACAAGGGATGGAAAAGCACAAAGCTTTCCCTTACGAGTTGTTCACCTTTTTCGGGACAGGCTTTTTGATGCTTTTGGCATTGATTGATTTGATTTTTACAAAAAAAATCAAGATTAAAGCCATCCCGGTGCTTGTCTTGGTAGTATCCTTAGGGTTCCATATTCAAGTAGTTTCTGAAGAAGCCATTGCTTTGGGAAGAACGGAAAATTACGCCCCCGATCAACCTATTAAATTCTCGCATAAAATTCATGCCGAGGACAATCAGATTGACTGCAACTATTGCCACTCCACAGCTACTGAAAGTCCCTCAGCAGGTATTCCTTCCAACGACTTATGCCTGAACTGCCACACTGTTGTGCGCCAGGGCACCAACTCCGGGAAATTTGAAATCAATAAAATCCACCGTGCTAAAGAAACCGGCGAGCCTGTTGATTGGGTCAAAGTACACGATTTACCCGATCATGT
>CAYXJS010000051.1:3384-9694 GCA_964465045.1 uncultured Bacteroidales bacterium
ATGATTGGCGGCGAAAATTGCATGAAATGCCATTATTAATTACCTGAAAAAATAATCTCTTATGAGTCAACAATATTGGAAAAGTCTTGAAGAAAAAACCGTTGGATCAGAAAACGTAGATTCTGTCAAAGACGAAATCAGCCATAAATCCTCAGTACAATCTCTTATTCAAAACGAGCTGGCCGGAAAAACCTCTTCGAGGAGGAACTTTTTGAAGTGGTGCGGTTTCACGTTCACTTCAACCGCCATTCTCGCCAGTTGTGAAAACCCCGTAAAAAAAGCCATTCCATATTTAAACAAGCCCGAAGAAGTAACTCCCGGGAAAGCCAATTTTTATGCTTCCTCCTTTTTTGATGGCGCGGAATACGGCAGCATTCTGGTAAAAACACGCGAGGGAAGACCGATTAAAATTGAGCCGAACGAAACCTCTTCGATAAGCAAAGAAGGCACCAGCGCACGCTCGCAGGCTATGGTTTTAAGTTTGTATGATTCTGAAGGAAGAATTCACCATCCTTCAAAAAACCAAAACAAGATATCCTGGAAAGAAGCTGATGAAGACATTAAAGCAAGGCTTACAGAGATTGCCTCTTCCGGAAAAAGCATTGAAATTGTAACGCCACCGCTTATTAGTCCCTCTGCTAAAGCTTTGATCAATGAGTTTAGCGATGAGTATGAAAACGTATTCTGGACGGAGTATGATCCCGTTTCTGCTTCCGCCATCAGGCAAGCAGCGAAAACCACATTCGGAGAAGCTATCATTCCTCAGTATCAATTCAACAAAGCAAAAATCATTGTAGGCATCAATGCCGATTTCCTGGGAACCTGGCTCAGTCCGGTAGACTTTACAGAACAATACACTTCCAACCGGAAAGTATCGGAGAATGAAAAAAAGATGTCGCGCCATATTCAGTTTGAAAGTCTGATGACACTTACAGGCACGAATGCTGATGAAAGGCACCCGATGCATCCCTCAGAGGAAGGAAAGCTGCTTGCTTCGCTCTATACTGAAGTAGCAAAGCAAACCGGAAATAAAACATTCGGCAGCTCAGAAACATCCCTGCCGGCAGCCAAAACAGCCGCTGAGTTAGTGAAGCATAAGGGAGAGGCTCTGCTGGTATGTGGTACCAATAATGTTTCTCACCAATTGATTGTGAACGCCATCAATAATATGCTTGACGCTTATGGCAAAACTATCAATACCGCAGAACCGCTGCTGACGCATTCTGCTGATGACAGCGGACTTGATGAGACGCTTAAAAGATTGGAAAAAGGAGATTCAAAAGCTATCATTTTCCATGATGTAAACCCACTTTTTGATTATCCCAATCAAAACAAACTGGAAAAAGCACTGCAGAATGCAGACCTCAGCATCAGCCTCACAACGGCTAAGCATGAAACATCATCCAAGACGGAATATACGCTCCCATTGCACCACCCGCTGGAATCGTGGGGAGATTTTGAACCCGTGGAAGGAAAATTCAGCCTTGCACAGCCTGCCATCCGCAACATCTATGATACACGACAATTAGAAGATAGTTTGCTGAAATGGATGGGTTCCGAAGATAATTATCATGATTACCTGAAAAACTTCTGGCGAGAGAATATGTATTCCAGGCAATCCGAATACGGCAATTTCCGGGATTTCTGGGTTCACACGCTGCAAAAAGGCACATTCGAACCGGGACCTGAAAAGAAAAGAGAAGTTAGTTATTCTGATAAAGGATTAAAATCAAGCTTTTCAGATGCGCGCAAAAGCTCAAAAAAGGGAACAGCGCTGGTACTTTACGAAAAAGTAGCCATCGGCAATGGCAAGCATGCCAACAACCCCTGGCTTCAGGAATTGCCCGACCCGGTAACGAAAGCCACCTGGGATAACTATTTCTGTGTTTCTCCTGCCTTCGCTAAAAAACACAATCTGGAAGATGAACAGGTAATTACGATTGAAAACATCGCATTGCCGGTATTGATACAGCCCGGGCAAGCTGATGATACAATTGCAGTAGCCGTGGGTTATGGCCGCGAAAATACAGGCAAAGTAGCAGATGGTGTTGGGAAAAACGTATTTCCACTTCAAAAAACAGTAAAAGGCCATCGCCGGTTTGTAATCGATAATGTTTCATTCGAAGCCGGATCAGACAAGCATGTTATAGCTACAACGCAAATCCACCATACTATGGAGGGTCGTGAAATCGTAAGGGAAACTAACCTGGACACTTATGTGAAAGACCCGAAAAGCATTAAGCAGAAAAAACACCCGGCCACACTCTATCCCGGACATAAATATGAGGGGCATCACTGGGCACTGGTGGTTGATTTAAATGCCTGCACAGGATGCGGAGCCTGCGCCATAGCTTGCCAGGCTGAGAATAACGTGCCCGTGGTTGGTAAAGATGAGGTTATCAAAAAACGCATAATGCATTGGATACGGATAGACCGCTATTACAAGGAAGATGAAAACAACCCGCAAGTTGTTCATCAGCCGGTGATGTGCCAGCATTGTGATAACGCACCATGTGAAAATGTATGCCCGGTAGCCGCCACAAACCATTCAGATGAAGGATTGAACCAAATGGCTTATAACCGCTGCATCGGAACAAAATATTGCATTAACAACTGCCCGTATAAAGTGCGGCGGTTCAACTGGTACAAATATGCCGATAACGAAGAGTTTGACTATAACATGAATGATGACCTCGGCAAAATGGTGCTCAATCCTGATGTTACGGTGCGCAGCCGCGGTGTAGTTGAAAAATGCAGCTTCTGCGTGCAGCGTATCCAGGAAAACAAGGAACAGGCTAAACTGGAAAACCGCAAGCTGGAAGACGGAGAAGTTACGCCGGCATGTGCACAGGCTTGTCCTTCAAACGCATTGATTTTCGGAGACCTCAACGATCCGGAGAGCCGCGTATCCAAGCTGGTGGAATCCAACAGAAATTATCATTTGCTGGAAGAGTTGCACACCAAACCTACAGTAAGCTATATGACTAAGGTCAGGAATATGGGAGCTAAAATTGAAGCCTGATAAGTAAATCAAAAAAATAATATGAACGATTAATATACCATTATCCATGATTGTAAACGAACTAAAAATCCCGCTGATAAAAGGAAAGAAAAGCTACAGTCAGATTTCCGATGAACTGCTGTCTAATGCGGAACAGAAACCTGCCAAGTGGTGGTTTGTCGCCATGGGTTTTGGAACGCTCTTGCTGTTATACGGAGCATGGGCAGTATACATGACTTTCAGCAAAGGATTAGGCACCTGGGGAATTCACAATACCGTAGGATGGGGCTGGGACATCATCAACTTTGTTTGGTGGATCGGCATCGGGCACGCCGGAACAGCTTTTACCATTTTCTTCCTGGTATTCAGACAAAAATGGGCCGGCTCCATCAACCGCGCTGCCGAAGCCATGACTGTTTTCGCCGTGATGTGTGCCGGCTTATTCCCTGTCTTGCACCTTGGAAGACCCTGGCTGGTATTTTACATTTTTCCTTACCCCAACACCCGCTTGTTGTGGACCAACTTTAACTCGCCCCTTTTCTGGGACGTTTTGGCCATCACCACTTACTTGCTGATGTCTATCTCGCTGTGGTATTTTGGTATGATCCCCGACTTAGCTTCCGTCAGAGACCGTGCCAAAGGAAAGATTAAAAAAGCGATCTACGGTTTCTTCAGCATGGGCTGGAACGGTTCGATGCGCGCTTACAACCGTTATGAGACTACAATGAAAATTTTGGGCGGACTGGCCGCTCCGCTTGTGATTTCAGTTCACACCATCGTAGCGCTCGACTTTGCCGTTTCAATACTGCCGGGATGGCACACCACTATTCTGCCGCCGTACTTTTTTGTCGGAGCCATCTTCTCAGGGTTTGCCATGGTGCTTACACTGATGATCCTGATTAGAAAATTATTTAACCTAACGGATTTTGTTACTGACAAACACCTCGAAAATATTGCTCATGTGCTGAAGTTCGGCAGCTTGATTATCGGGTTGGCTTATCTTACGGAGATGTTCGTAGCCTGGTATTCCGGCTTTGAATATGAAATGTATACTTTCTTAAATGCCAGAGCTACAGGTTCGTATTCCATTCAGTTTTGGCTGATGGTAACCTTCAATGCCATTTTACCTCAATTCTTCTGGTTTAAAAAAGCAAGACAAAATATCGTTATTCTGTTTCTAATTTCAATTTTTATTAACATGGGGATGTGGTATGAACGTTATATTATCATAATCTCATCCCTTTCAAGGGACTTCTTGCCGTCAAGCTGGGCTACATTTACTCCCACGCTGGTTGATATTGGCATTTATGCCGGAACATTCGGACTGTTTTTCTCCGGTATGCTGCTGTTTGTGCGTTACATACCCATCGTAGCGGTTAACGAAAACAAGCCGATAGCCCGCGATGAACAGAAAAAACTTAAAAAAACTACAGATCATGAAGAATAAACAAATCCTCGGCATTTTTGATGATGAACAAAAAGTGGTTGAAGCAATCGAGAAGTTCCAAGAGTCGGATATTAAAATCAAAGATATCTTTGGGCCCTTTGCCGATCATGATATCCTGAAAAAATTCACCAAACCAAGCCGAATCCGTCATCTGGCATTCCTGTTTGGAGTAATGGCCATCGTGCTCACGTTTTCTTTTGTTTATTACGTTACCGTGATAGATTATCCGATCAATTTCGGGGGAAAACCTTACTTTAGCTTTCCTCCCATGGTAGTAGTGATATATTTGGTTACAATCCTTTTAACAGGTACGCTAACATCACTTACCTTACTCGGGCGAATTCAATTGTTTCCCGGTAAACCTGCTAACATGCCAGATCAGAGGATTCTGGATGATCATTTTGTGATGCTTTTTGAGAAACCTGACAATCCGGAAAAAATCAGGGAAATCCTCAAAACTGCAGGGGCAAAAGAAATCAAAGACAGTGAAGAGGAAAACGGATAATGAGATAAGAATAGTTGCACAAAGTGTTAGCGGATGATAACAAAGCGTGTAAAAAAAACGATACAGAAATAAGAAATTATGCAAACCAATTTTCAGCTTCCCAAAAAAATAAAAATTGTGGCATTTGCCTTTCTGGCTATAGGCATTGTTGCTCTTGCCACAGGGTTTATAAACGATCCGGAACGAACATGGGTAAACCTGCTTTTCAATAACCTATATTTTCTGACCCTGTCTATTGGCGCTGTCATGTTCTACAGCATTCAATTCATCACCCAGTCATCGTGGTCAGCGCTTTTCCAGCGAGTTCCGCTGTCTCTCGGAGCCTTTATACCGGTTGCAGCAGTGTTGATGCTGGTGTTGTATTTTGGTTTGCCCGATATTTATGAATGGGCTCATCAAGGAATTACAAAAACCGATAAGCTGATTGCCCATAAGTCTCCTTTTTTGAATATACCCTTTTTTATGGGGAGAATGGTGTTGTACTTCGTGCTTTTTATTAGCTTATGGTGGTTGCTGAAAAAGCATGCATTCAGGGAAGACCGCCAGGGCGATTTAGCTTCTTTTCAAAAAAGCAGCCATTATTCTATCGTCTTTGTTTTCATTGCCGTGATTTTCTTTTCTTTTGCGTCCATGGACTGGATTATGACCATCGACTCGCATTGGTACAGCACCATATTTGGATTCAGAACAATGATAACCAGCATGTATTATGCCGTAGCCCTCATTGTACTGATCATTTTCTTTTTGAATTCAATGGGATATTTCCCTGAAATGAACAAAGCCCACCGCCATGACCTGGCTCGCTATCTGTTCCGCTTCAGCATCGTGTGGGGTTACTTATGGTTTATGCAGTTTTTGATTATCTGGTATGCCAACATCCCTGAGGCAACTGTATATTTTATGCCAAGATTTTTGGGTGAAGGCAGCTTTCTGTTTTATGCTGAATTTATCATCAACTTTGCCATTCCATTTCTGGTTTTGATTTCCGATGATTTTGGTCGCAGAAAAGCTGTTTTAATCTCTATGAGCGTCCTATTACTGGCAGGATTATGGATCATGCTCTATCTG
This sequence comes from uncultured Bacteroidales bacterium, assembly GCA_964465045.1. Taxonomy (GTDB): domain Bacteria; phylum Bacteroidota; class Bacteroidia; order Bacteroidales; family JAIPAH01; genus JAIPAH01. Next base: position 9,406 of record CAYXJS010000051.1, read on the forward strand.
CAAATCATGCCGGGAAGTTACGGATCATTGCCCTTCGGCTTTACTGAAGTAGGTCTTTGGCTGGGATATGCCGGCGGATTCATTTTGCTGGTGTTCAGACTACTGAGTAAATCAACCATCATACCGGTTAATCATCCGCAATTAAAAGAAAGTATACATCATCATTTATAATCAGGAATATGAAACGACAAGTCACGATATTAATTTCAGTCACACTTCTTTTTCTAAGCTCTTGCGACAGGACAAGGTTAGATAAAGGCAATGAATTTGCACCTGAAATGGCCCATTC
>CAYXJS010000051.1:9794-16052 GCA_964465045.1 uncultured Bacteroidales bacterium
AAATGCTTGTTCTAATGCTGAAAATTTAACAATTTTTTAAGCCAGTAAACCATTTATTATGACCAAAATAACAAACACAAAAGCGATATTACCTCTGCTGTTGCTGCTGTTCCTTATTTCTGGAGCTGCATTCAGCCAGCAGGAAGGAGCTTTGGAAGACCAGGTAATCATGCCCGAAGATTCCCAAATCCCGGATGCAGATGTTGGGGTTGATGAGCACTTGGGAGATAAAATCCCGGAAAACACCACCTTAGTAAACCAGTATGGCGAAGAGGTAAGCATGAACGAGCTTGTAGATAAACCTACCATTTTAAATTTTGTATATTATCGTTGTCCGGGAATTTGCAGCCCTTTGATGAACGGAATTGCAGATTTTGTGGATCAGCTTGACATGAATATTGGCGAGGATTATCAGATTGTGACCATCAGTTTTGACCACACCGAGGGCACCAAGCTGGCAGCGAGAAAGCACGAGAATTACATGAAGATGATCGATAAAGACATCCCCGAAGACGGATGGACTTTCTACTCAGCAGACAGCCTGACTATTGATAAAATTACCAGCGCCACGGGTTTTAAATTTATTCCTACCAGCGGCAATGACTTTGCCCATTCAGCCTCTTTAATTGTTTTAAGCCCTGAGGGAAAGATTACCCGTTATTTAAATGGTACTTACTTCCTTCCTTTCGAAATAAAACTCTCAATAGTAGAAGCAGCCGAAGGAAAAGTAGGTTCTACCGTAAACCGAGTTTTACAGTATTGCTATAGCTATGATCCTACGGGTCAGAAATACGTTTTGAATATCACAAAAATTGCCGGCACATTTATCATGTTCGTGGCAGTGATTGTGTTTTTAGTTTTAGTTATCAAGCCCAAGAAAAAAAACATCAAAAAACAAGCATAGATGAGCGAAGCGAAAGAAGAAAGAAAAGAGAAAAGTTATCTTGAAGCGGAAACCAAATATAAAGGGGTTTTTGCCTGGATATTCTCTACCGACCATAAACGGATAGGTCTTCTGTATTTATATTCCATTGCCCTTTTCTTTTCTGTTGGCGCCCTTCTTGGTTTGCTCATGAAGTTTGAGCTTATTGCGCCAGGCAAAACCATTATGGAAGCCCAGACCTACAACGGCGTTTTTACCTTACACGGAATTATCATGATTTTTCTGATTGTAGTGCCGGGGTTACCTGCTGTATTCGGAAACTTTTTCCTCCCTATCATGATTGGGGCGAAAGATGTGGCATTCCCCAGGTTAAACCTGCTCTCATGGTGGGTTTATATCGCCGGAGCCATTGTTGCTATTTCATCTCAATTTATGGGAGGCGGAGCGCCCGACACCGGCTGGACGTTTTATGCACCTTACAGTTTCCAAACCGATACCAATATGCTTCCGGCGGTACTTGGCGCATTCATCCTCGGGTTTTCATCTATCCTTACCGGACTGAACTTTATTGTTACCATGCACCGCATGCGCGCGCCAGGAATGGGGTGGTTTAAGATGCCCCTGTTTCCGTGGACGCTTTATGGTACTTCATGGATTCAGTTACTCGCCACTCCGATAGTTGGGATCACCTTACTCATGATTATAGCTGAACGCACCTTGCAAATTGGCTTTTTTGACCCGGCTTTAGGGGGTGACCCGGTGCTCTATCAGCATTTGTTCTGGATTTATTCCCACCCGGCTGTTTATATTATGATACTCCCGGCTATGGGAGCTATTTCGGAAATCATTCCCACGTTTGCGCGTAAATCTATCTTTGGATATAAAGCCATCGTAGCATCTACTATGGCTATTGCTTTTGTAGGTTATTTTGTGTGGGGACACCATATGTTTACCTCAGGAATGAGCGGAACAGCGCTTTATACTTTTTCCATACTTACTTTTTTAGTAGCCATCCCAAGCGCCATTAAAGTGTTTAACTGGGTTTCTACATTGCACAAAGCTTCTATTCATACTTCAGTGCCGTTTTACTGGGCAATGTCTTTCATATTCGTGTTTATGATTGGAGGCCTGTCAGGATTGGTATTGGGAGCGCTGGCAACAAACGTACACCTTCATGACACAAACTTTGTAGTAGCACACTTCCACTTTATTGTATTTGGTGGTACCGGCTATGCGTTTATGGGCGCTATCCACTACTGGTTCCCGAAAATGTTCGGACGCATGTATGATAAAGCCTGGGCTAAAATCGGATGGGTGATTTTCTTCATCGGGTTTTTATCGTTGTATCTGCCGATGTTTTACCTCGGTATTGCAGGTATGCCCCGCAGATATTATGACTACCTCCCCGAATTCCACGGACCGAACATCCTGTCCTCATTAGGCGCTTTTGTGATGATTTCAGGCCTGGTTATCATTTTTGCCAACCTGATTCGCTCAGCACGTCATGGAAAACCGGCGCCAAAAGACCCGTGGAAAGGACGAACACTTGAATGGACCGTAGACTCACCTCCAAGCGTGGAAAATTTTGATGAAATCCCTCACGTTACACGTGGGCCATACGATTACACTGTGGAAGAAGAGGAAGAAGGACAGGCAAAAGGGAATAATTCTCAATAAAAACCAACCAATATGCACAGAGACGACGAAGGATCAAAAATCGGAATGTGGTTATTTATATTCACTGAAATTTTATTATTCGGTGGGTTGTTTGTAGTTTATTCCGTTTATCGCTATTTGCATCCCGATGCTTTTAAGCTGGCTGCCGAAGAGCTTGACTGGGTCATAGGCACTGTCAATACAGTTATCTTACTCGTTAGTAGTATGACCATTGCGATGTCAATATCCGCTATCCAGAAAAACAATAAAAAGTTCGCGCTGCAATTGCTTTATGCTACTGTTTTCATGGCTCTTGTATTTATGGTAAACAAATATTTTGAATGGGGCGCCAAGTTTGAACATGGCTTTTATCCCAGTTCGGATGTGCTTCAGGAATTAGGCTTTGGCACAATACTTTATTTCGGTTTGTATTTTATGATGACCGGCCTCCACGCCTTACACATCATCATTGGCGTTGTGGTGATCGGGTTCATCATTTATTATGTGCATAAGGATAAAATAACGCATGATAATCATCAACTCCTGGAAAACGGAGGCCTTTACTGGCACCTGGTAGACTTAATCTGGATTTTCCTGTTTCCGTTGTTTTATTTAATTCATTAAGATTATGACTAAAGATAAGCATCATATTACACCGTATTATGTTCACCTGATTGTTTTGAGCGCTTTGCTGGTACTAACAGCTATTACGGTACTGATTACGCGCGTAGAATTGGGCGCACTGAATACAGCCGCGGCTATGACAATTGCAACCATTAAAGGGCTCATTGTGCTACTGTATTTCATGCACTTAAAGTTTGATCAAAAAATATATGGTATAATGGTTGGTCTGGTAATGGCGGTATTTGTTGCCGTCATCGTGATCACCTTCTTTGATTATTTATTCAGATAAAAGAAAATTTATGTATTCAGAAGCGTCAAATTTTGTTGAAGCTGTTGACACTGCCTTTGTGGTGATTCTGGGAGTATCGCTGTTTTTCCTGGTAAGCATTACGGCCACAATGATCTATTTTGTGTGGCGCTATAACAAAAAACGAAACCCAAAAGCCACGCAAATTGAGGGGAACACGAAGTTAGAGATCATCTGGACAGCCATTCCTACGGGCTTGGTGCTGGTGATGTTTTATTTTGGATGGGCTGGCTGGAAGCCCATGCAAGAAACGCCTCCGGATGCTATGCATGTAAAAACAACGGCCAGGATGTGGAGCTGGAGCTTTGAGTATGAAAACGGAAAGCTCAGCGACAAACTGATACTGCCTGCAAACAAACCAGTGGTGCTTGATTTGGTGTCTGTTGATGTAATTCACTCATTATACATCCCGGCATTCAGAGTAAAAGAAGACATGGTGCCCGGCAGCGACAAGCAGATGTGGTTCGTCCCTCAGCAAACCGGCACTTTTGATTTGTTTTGTACTGAGTATTGTGGATTGAGACACTCCTATATGTATACAGATGTGGAAGTGATGGAAGAGGAAGAGTTTCAGGAGTGGTATAGGCAGGATGCTTCTATAGCTGAGGAAGAAGGAGAAGGAGAAGGAGAAGGGAATGTTGACGCAACTGCCGGCAAAAATATCCTGGAAATGACAGGATGTTTGGCATGTCACTCTCTGGATGGATCAAAAATTGTCGGGCCTTCGTTTAAAGGCCTGTGGGATTCTGAGCGGAAGGTTATTACCGATGGCGAAGAACGCACAGTAACCGCAGACTCTGCCTATATCTTCAGATCGGTTTACGAACCGGATGCCGATGTTGTGGAAGGATATCGCGAAGGACAGATGATATCCTATAAAGACCAGCTAAACGATGACCAGGTTAATAAAATCAAAGAATATCTGAAAACACTCAATGATTAAACAACATCTAAAACATATCGCAGAGCTGAGCAAAATCAGAATCTCGTTTTCTGTTGCTTTAACCACCTTCACGGGATATCTGATGTACAGCGGTGGCATGGAGTCTGGTATTATCTGGCCTGTCTTAGGTATTTTTATTTTATCAACAGGATCAGCTGCCCTTAATCATTACCAGGAAGTGTTTATAGACAGTAAAATGCCTCGGACGCAAAACAGGCCTTTGCCAGCCAAAACCGTCTCCCGGAATTTTGTCAGAAACTTTATCTTAATCGCGTTCTTTGCTGGTACGCTTGTTTTACTTTATGGCGCAGGTTGGCAAAGCATGCTGGTAGGTTGGTTAACTTTAATCTGGTACAATGCCATTTATACGCCATTAAAGAAAGTCACGGCTTTTGCCGTTGTGCCGGGTAGTATTGTAGGCGCTTTACCACCGGTAGCCGGCTGGATAGCTGCCGGAGGTGGTCCTTTTGATAAGTTTATCGTGCTGGTGGCCTTTTTCTTTTTCATGGCGCAGATTCCGCACTTTTGGTTGCTGCTGCTTAAATACGGAAAAGAATACCAACAAGCCGGCTTACCAACACTCACTGATATTTTTACGAAAAAGCAGATGCATAAGCTCACGTTTGTATGGATGCTGGCTACAGCAGCAATGGCAATGCTTATTCCCTTCTATGGCATCATACAGCATTGGGTTTTTATTTTAATGTTAGTAGCGGCTTCTTTTACAACCGTCTTCTATATTTCGAAATCATTGTTAAGAAAAAGTTTTACCGGAAACACCGGGAAAGCATTTTTACAGGTAAATTTGTATTTCTTATCCGTTATGATAATCATTTGGGCTGATCAACTTATACGATAAAATCAATATTATGAAAGCAGGAAAAATTATTATTTACATCTTATTAGCATTATTTGTGCTGGTATTAATTGTGGGAGCCATCGCTCCTTCATCCATGCGCATAGAAAAATCCATTGTTATTGACCATCCCCCGGAAACCGTATTTCCCTATGGCGCCAATTTCGAGCATATGAAGAATTGGAATCCCTGGAGCAAATCAGACCCTGACGCTCAAAACAGCTTTGAAGGTGAGCGCCTCAAACCAGGCAGCAAATGGAAATGGCAGGGCGAAAAGGTGGGTGTTGGCTCATTGGAAATTCAGGAAATCACACCTAATAAAGAAGTGATAGCCAGGCTTAAATTCATTGAACCTAATGAAAGCGAAGCAAAAGATATTCGAAAATTTCAGGAGGTTAATGGCAGTACACAAGTCGCCTGGATTAATGAATCCGAACTCTCCTACCCTTTCGACCGGATAATAGGGCTTTTCATTCGGAGTATATTGGAGCAAAACCTGGAAGATGGCCTCTCGAACCTCAAAGGATATGTTGATGAACAGGTAAAAATGAATCCTGTTTCAATAACATTAGGTATCGAAGGCATGACATGCGAAGGATGCGAAAATACAATACGTGAAAGACTTACAAAAATTCCGGGTGTCATCAAAGTAGAGCCTTCTCACAAAGATGCCGAAGCGATAATAAAAGTAGACAGCGCCAAATTTAATTATCCTGATTTTGAGTCGGCTATTGAAGAAGTGGGCTATACACCCAAAGGAATAAAAAAGTAATCAACAAGGGTGTTCATAATATTTTAACCAAATTTTAAATATAGGTTGCATAAACCATATTCAATTTATACTTTTACATTGTTTTAAAACACGCTAGAACTACTAACTATGAGAAGGGAGCCCGCATTTTATGCCGGGCTTCTTTTTTAACGGAAGTTCATTCATAAAAATCCCTAAAAAGCCTGACTATACTACTAAAGCTTTAACCCAACTTGGC
>CAYXJS010000052.1:0-15905 GCA_964465045.1 uncultured Bacteroidales bacterium
AATACTTCTTCGGTTACTTCCATTGATTCCAGACCGAATTTTTTATAGATTTCCTCGCCGATTTTTGTTTCACGATTATGGAACGCCGGCAGGCAGTGCATAAATTTCACATCCGGGTTGCCGGTTTTTTCCATCATAGCTTTATTTACCTGGTACGGCTTCAGCAGTTCGATACGTTCTTTCCATACCTCTTCTGCTTCTCCCATAGATACCCAAACGTCAGTATAAAGGAAGTCGCAACCTTTTACGCCTTCATCTACATTATCCGTAACCATGATTTCAGCGCCGGTTTCTTTGGCAATTTCTTTCGCCTGGTCAACCAATTCCTTTGATGGCTGAACACTTTTCGGTGCTACAGAGCGGAACTTCATGCCCATTTTAGCCGCGCCAATCAGCAGCGAGTTGCCCATATTGTTGCGGGCATCACCCAGATAGGCAAATGTAACTTCTTTTAATGGCTTATCAGAATGCTCCATCATGGTAAGGAAGTCAGCTAAAATTTGTGTCGGGTGAAACTCCGTGGTTAAACCGTTCCATACGGGAACTCCGGCGTGCTCTCCCAATTCTTCAACCACTTCCTGACCAAAGCCACGGTATTCAATACCATCGTACATGCGGCCTAAAACGCGTGCGGTATCTTTCATCGATTCTTTGGCTCCGATTTGAGAACCTGTTGGGCCTAAATACGTAACATTGGCCCCCTGATCAAACGCAGCCGTTTCAAAAGCACAACGTGTACGGGTAGAGCTCTTCTCAAAAATCAGTGCAATGTTTTTGTCCTTCAGCTTCTTTTGTTCGGTACCGGCGTACTTGGCTTTTTTCAGGTCAGCAGAAAGGTCTAATAAGAATTTAACTTCCTTCGGGTCAAAATCCAGTAATTTTAAAAAGTTACGGTTTCTAAGATTGTATGCCATAGCTGTTATATTTTTAAAGTTTAACGTTATTTATCTGCAATTATTTGTGTTCCGGCGTCTTTTTTATGAAGCTCTGAAGATTCTGTGATAACACATTTCTGACCACCGTTTTCAATAAACTGAATGGCAGCCCTAATCTTCGGCGCCATACTGCCTTCTGTAAACTCTTTTTCTTCAAGATACTTTTTGGCTTCTGCAACGGTGAGCACATCCAGTTGCTTTTCCTCCGGGGTATTAAAATTGATACTAACTTTAGGAACATCCGTAAGAATATAAAATTCTTCAGCGTGAATTTCCGTAGCAAGCTTTGACGAAGCCAGGTCTTTATCTATCACGGCATCAATTCCCTGTAGTTTATTTTCTTCCACATAAAATGCCGGGATACCTCCTCCTCCAACGGTTACAACGATGTTGCCATCACGGGCCATTTTCTCTATCGACTGTGTGTTGTTAATCTGGTGAGGTTTCGGAGAGGCTACTACACGACGCCATCCGCGCCCTCTGGGGTCTTCGTGAAAAACCCATTTATTTTCCTTGGCCAGTTTGTCCGCTTCTGATTTCTCATAATACGGTCCAACCGGCTTAGCGGGGTTCTGGAAAGCAGGGTCTTCCTTGTCGACAACTATCTGAGTTACCAAAGTTAGAATATCACGCTCCAGTTTTTCCTTAAGCAACACATTACGCAATTGCTGTTCAATCATATAACCGATAGAACCTTGCGTTTCGGCCACGCAAAAATCCACCGGCTGCTTGGGTACTCCAAACATCTTTTCTCCAGCTTCATGCTGAAGCAAAACATTTCCTACCTGGGGTCCGTTGCCGTGACCTATCACTATATCGATATCATTCCGAATCAAATGTAAAAGGTCTGTACATGTTTCATATACATTTAACTCCTGTTCATCTATCGTTCCTTTTTGTCCACTTCTTAAGAGTGCGTTGCCCCCAAAAGCAACTACCGCTAATTTCTTCATAAATCTATTGTTTTTATTCTTTTCATCTTGTTATTTTTAGAGAAATGCAAAACTATAAAGATTTAGTGAACAACAATCAAAAGAAAACAAAATTCGGTTCATAGGTAAATATTTTTTTCTCCCAATCCATTCACAATAAAAAATAAGATCTCCTATCCTACTCTTTTTGTTTTCTGTTGTAAATGTTCCTGATTACTTTTACACACAAAAAGGTGAAAACACTGATGCATTTATGAAAAAACAAACCCGGGCTTATCTGCTTGCGCTTTTGGCTGTTCTTTTCTGGTCTACCATTGCCTCGGCGTTGAAAATCTCTTTACGGCACATTAACTATGAGCTGCTTGTGCTTTATGCAAGCGCCACGGCTACTTTGTTTTTACTTATCGTGATGATGCAAAAAAAGCTGTTGCACACCGTCTTTTCTTCAACAAGGAAAGAATATATTAATAGTGCGCTGATGGGTTTCCTGAATCCGTTTTTGTATTACCTGGTGTTGCTCAAAGCATATGATCTTTTAAGAGCACAGGAGGCCGGCACCCTGAATTACATCTGGCCGCTAGTGCTTACGCTGCTTTCGATCCCGGTGTTAGGACAAAAAATTTCCTGGAAAAGCATTCTGGCTATATTTATCAGTTTTGCCGGTATTGTTGTAATAAGCACACGCGGTCAGGTTCTTAGCATGCAGTTTGACGAGCCTTTCGGAGTGATTCTGGCGGTAAGCAGTGCTTTTATATGGGCAATATATTGGCTATTGAATATGAAGGACAGCAGAAAGACCTTACCAAAACTAACGTTAAATTTTATATTCGGGTTAGGATATATCTTTTTCTTTTTATTGCTGAAAGGCAATCTTACCATTCCCACTTCTGAAGGTTTGTTTGGAAGTATCTACATCGGGATATTTGAGCTGGGTCTTACCTTTATTATCTGGCTTAAGGCGCTGGAAAACTCAGAAAACACGGCCAAAGTCTCACAACTGATTTACCTTTCGCCGTTTATTTCATTATTCTTTATTCACTATGTTGTAAAGGAGCCTGTTATCATTCCCACCATCGGAGGTTTAATCCTGATCATCGGTGGGATTATTCTACAACAATATGCAGATCGGCAAAAAAGGAACTAATCTGCTTCTAAATAGGTGCTCAGTACTTCCAGTAACTTATGGTATGTAATGGGCTTGGAAATAAAATCATCCGCCCCGGCCTCGTAACTTTTTTCACGCTCATTTGAGAGCAGATAGGCCGTTTGAACTACTATCGGAATGTCAGGACGAATTTCCTTTATTGCTTTAGTGGCTTCCAGACCATTCAGCCCCGGCATGTTGATATCCATCAGAATTAAGTCTACCTGCTTTTGCTGCTTGCAATAATCGAGCGCATCATTACCGTTTTCAGTCCAGATTACTTCTACGCCAGTTTTAGAAAGCGCTGCTTTATAAAACATATTACTGGTGTCCACATCTTCAGCAACCAAAACTACTTTTCCTTTCCAGCGACCCCGCATTTCCTTTATTGCATTAACATCCATATTTGCCATAATGGTTAAGTTAAGTTTTACCACAAAGGTAATAAAATATTACTGCTGAATCATTATGAATTAAATTTTTAGTTGTCATAATAACGTACACAACAAACTGCTGCGTCATTATTACAAATGAGGCTGGTCTAAGAAAGCTCTATTTTTCGTTCGAATGACGTAATATCCCTCTTAACAGGATCAGATGAGAAGTACATCATTATAATTAAATTATTGATAATAAGAACAATAACCTACGAACTTAGTAACTTACGAACTTATTAAACTGAACTCAAACATGCTTAAACAGGTTAGCCATTTCGATAGCTGACATGGCGGCATCAAAGCCTTTATTTCCGGATTTCGTTCCTGCGCGCTCAATAGCTTGCTCTAAGGTATCCGTAGTAATGACTCCAAATATCACCGGCTTAGTTGCATCCAGACTTACTTGTGCCACACCTTTTGAAACTTCATTAGCTACATAATCAAAATGCGGTGTAGAACCCCGTATTACTGCGCCCAAACATATCACGGCGTCATAATCACCCGTTTGAGTTAATTTTTTTGCCATCAATGGGATTTCATACGACCCCGGAACCCATGCCACAGAAATATCATCATCAGCCGTATCGTGCCGGCGAAGCGCATCAAGCGATCCCTCCAGCAGTTTTCCGCTGATAAACTCATTAAAACGACTTACTACGATTCCTATCTTTAACCCTTTTCCGTTTAGTTTTCCTTCAAATGTTTTCATAATTCTTATTTCAGTTGTGTTTTATTAAGTTTTTTTACGTGCAGAAGATGCCCCATTTTTTCCATTTTGGTGGCCATGTAGGCATGGTTTTGTGCGCTGCAAGTCATTTCTAAAGGAATACGCTCGGCAATTTCCAAACCGAAACCCTTTAAACCTTTGATTTTTAATGGATTATTTGTTAGCAAACGCATTTTATTTACTCCTAAACTGGCCAGTATTTCAGCCCCTATTCCATAATCACGCAAATCAGCTTTAAAACCGAGCATATGATTGGCCTCAACCGTATCAAAACCTTTATCCTGGAGGTCATATGCTCTGAGTTTATTAATCAGTCCAATTCCCCGGCCTTCCTGCCGCAGATACACAATTACCCCCTTGCCTTCTTCATCGACGCGACGCATAGCCTCATGCAACTGATCACCGCAATCGCATCTGTTCGAGCCTAAAGCATCTCCCGTAAGGCATTCGGAATGCACTCTCACCAAAACCTCATCTTCGGATTTGATATCGCCTTTAACCAAAGCCAGGTGGTGTTCACCGCTAACTTTGCTTTCAAAGCCTACCGCCCTAAAATCACCATACTTTGTGGGCATGTTGGTTTCGATAACATTGTTTACCAGGCTCTCGAACTGGCGCCTGTATCTGATAAGCGCTTCGATGGTAATCATCTTCAAATCATGCTTGCGGGCAAACTGTTCCAAGTCCGGAACGCGGGCCATAGTGCCGTCATCGTTCATCACTTCGCAAATCACACCCGCCTTTTTCAGTCCGGCTAAGCCGGCCAAATCCGTTGCTGCCTCTGTATGACCGGCTCGCTCCAATACGCCGTAAGATTTAGCTGCCAGCGGAAAAATATGTCCTGGCTTAGTGAAATCATCAGGAGTTGCATTTTCATCGAGCATCTTAAGGATGGTATGAGCACGCTCATGTGCTGAAATACCAGTACTGGTATCCGCAGCATCCACAGAAACAGTAAAGGCCGTTTCTTTTTTATCTGTGCTGTTTTGCACCATCATATCTATCTGCAATTCCTCCAGCCTTTTCTTTTCCAGTGGCATGCAAATCAGGCCGCCGGCCTGCCGAGCCATAAATGTAATGGCTTCAGGAGTTACCTTCTCTGCTGCCATCACAATATCGCCCTCATTTTCACGATCTTCGTCATCAACCACAATAACCATCTTTCCTTTACGGATATCTTCAATGGCTTCTTCTATTCTGTTAAACCTTTTCATCGGCAATTCTTTCTCTTTGTTTTTTATCAGGCAAACCCATATTTTGTTAAATCCTCCATCGAAACTCCCTTTTTATCCTGACGGTCTCCCTTCCAGGTAAAAAAGCGTTCTATGTATTTTGCCGTCATATCACATTCAATATTTACTGAGTCACCTAAGCTCTTATCACTTAAAACCGTTTCCTTCAGCGAAAGCGGAATCACAGATACCGTAAACTTATCCTCAAACACATCCACTACCGTCAGTGAGATGCCATCAACGGCTACTGAACCTTTCGCCACAAGATATTTTATATTCTCCGATTCCATTTTAAAAGTAAACCAAACCGCATTTTCATCTTTTTCTATGTACTGAATATATCCCAGTGCATCCACATGACCGCTGACCATATGGCCGCCAAGCCGGTCACCTACTCTCAGCGCCCGCTCAAGGTTTACCCGGCTGCCAGTAGCTAAGCCTCCCAGGTTAGAGCGGCTCATGGTTTCCGGAACAGCATCCACATGAAAAACATCATCCTGAATTTTTGTTGCGGTCAGGCAGACCCCGTTTACAGAAACACTATCACCTGTATGCAGGTCGCTGGTTATTTCCTTAGACCGGACAGCTATCTCCGCTGCTTTTGCTCCCTTTTTAACTGAAAGCACTGTACCTTTATCTTCAATCAACCCTGTAAACATTATTTATCAAGTTTAGCTCTTATCATTAAGTCCTCTCCTACATTCATAGTCTTCATTTCCTTAAACTTAAATGCGTTATTCATCACATCCACTCCTTTCCCTTCCACGGGTGTTTTTGCATGTGTTCCTCCAACTATTTTCGGTGCTACAAAGAAAAACACTTCATCAACAATTCCGGCTTTAAGTGCACTGTAATTTAGTGTTCCGCCACCTTCCAGAAGAATGCCGTCAATGCTCATTTTGCCCAGTTCAGTCATCAGTTTACTGAGATCAACATTCTTACCGTATTCTGAATTGGTCTGTATGGTTTTCACTCCTCCCTCTCTGAGTATTTTCAATTTCTCTACAGAGGCTTGCTTATCATGAGCCAGTATGGTATGGGGTTCATTCTGATGCCTCAGCACTTTGGCATCCATCGGGATTCGGAGGGCTGAATCCACTATAATCCTTGCCGGGTTTCTTCCCTCCCGGTTTCCTGTCAACCGGGTTGTGAGTTCGGGATCATCACCAATAACGGTGTTGATTCCGACCATGATAGCCGCATACTCATTTCGCAGTTCATGAACAATCTTCCGGCTCGCCTCACCTGAAACCCAGCGGCTGTCACCTACCCGGGTTGCTATTTTTCCATCCAGTGTCATGGCAGCCTTCATAACAACATAAGGCAATCCTTGGGTGATATATTTTACAAAAACGCGATTCAGGTCAAGCGCTTCCTCTTTCAGAATGTTTTCTGTGACTTCTATCCCGGCATTGCGCAGCATTTTTATTCCTTCTCCGCTTACCTGCGGATTGGGATCGCGCATAGCGATAACCACACGCTTTACTTTTTCGTCAATCAAACGTTGTGCACAAGGCGGCGTTTTACCATGATGCGAACAGGGCTCAAGGTTAACATAAACAGTGCTGCCTTCAACAGATTCTGTAGTATTTTTTATGGCATCTATCTCAGCATGGTCTCCACCGAATTCACGATGGAATCCCTCCGCAATGACCCTGTCATCCTTAACAATAACAGCGCCTACGAGCGGGTTAGGATTAACAAGCCCTACACCCATCCGGGCCAGTTGAAAAGTTCGCTTTATGTATTTTTCGTCGTTACCCATAAAAAACCCTGTAAAACTATGTTTCACAGGGCCAGGATTTTTTACAATATCATGACAGAACATAAACATGTCCTGATATCAATCTATTGCTTCTTCTTCCATCCAGACTATACTGTCGGTAACGGACTTCCACCGCTTCAGTCCCATTGGGAGTCGCGGACTTTCACCGCCGATCGGGAATTTCACCCTGCCCTGAAGAAACATCTGCATTTCAATGTGACAAAAATAACGCTTTAATGCTTTGATTGTTTGCCAAAGCAATTATTTAGAAAGCTTCTATCTTAAATGAGTGTGGACTAATCTATACTTTATCAGTGTATAAAGGAAACTGCATCATTAATATTGCTGAAAGAGTTGTCCAGTTCATTTATTTTCCTCATCTTTACGATTATGAAAAAAATAGACATCATACACTATCATCTGAAACCCGGCGGGGTTACTAAAATCATTCAATCACAAATTGAAAGCCTTAGAAAATCAGACGATTATGACATCCGGCTTTTTTGTTCAGACTGTCCGAACCCGGAACAATTCAAAGAGCAGGATGTAGAGTTGATCTGTGATGAGATATTTCAATATGCTGATTTTAATGAAAAAGATCCGGATAAGATCAATCAAATAATGGAGGATACGCGCAAGGCAGCCGAAAAGTACTTTGTGGCAGACCGGATCATGCATTTTCATAATCTGAACCTCGGAAAAAATCCCTACTGGACCATTGCAGTAAACGAACTGGCTGAAAAAGAATACCCTGTAATAAATCATGCTCATGATTTTTCAGAAGACCGAAAAGAAAACCAGGCTTTTCTGAGAAAAATAATAGAGACGCATTTTGGTAAGCCATTAAAAGAAGTGATGTACCCGGAAATAAGTAATTATCATATTGCAACCTTAAGCCGCTATGACTATGAACGTGTAAGACAAAACGGTTTTCCCAGGGAGCGGCTGCATCACCTGCCGAATCCCATAAATATCGAGGAAGTGATTCCGGCTGCGGAAAAGGATACACGAGAGCAAGTATATCGCGACCTTGGGCTGAGCAATAACAAAAGCCTGGTAACCTATCCTGTCAGAGGCATCCGCCGCAAAAATATCGGCGAATTCATTCTGCTGGCCCATATGTTTGAAGACATGGCCAATTTTGTGATGACCCTTCCCCCGGAAAACCCGGTAGAAAAGAAAAGTTATGACAAATGGAAAGCCTTTGCCCATGAAAAGGAAATTCCGGTAACTTTTGAAGCCGGACTGCAAACAGACTTTGTAAACCTGATTACTTCTTCTGATTTTTGCATCACAACAAGTGTGCGGGAAGGATTTGGTATGGCCTTTTTAGAGCCCTGGATGATGTCAACACCTGTTATCGGGCGAAACCTGAAGAACATCACCAAAGATTTGATTAAAGAAGGAATTGAGTTTCCGGGACTTTATAATTTTATCCGGGTTCCTTACAAGGGCAACTTAAAAGACTTCTCTGAATTGCAGTTTGATCAGCAAAAAAAGATAATTTCGATGCTTATTGAAGATAAAATGATGGCGAATATTATTTTTGTCAGCAATTCACACTTGAAAAAGATGTTTCAGCCGGTAAGGCAAAACATCATGAGTAACAATCAGGAAATTATAAAAGAAAAATTTTCGATAGCATCATATGGGGAAAGACTTAAGCAGCTTTATAGCCAATTTACTGGATAACCAAAAGCCATTAAAGCCTCTTGAAACCGGAGTAAAGGAAAGGTTTTATAAAACAGAAACCATAAAAGCCGTTGTTTTTGATATCTACGGCACACTGCTGGTTTCTGCTTCCGGCGACATTACGGAGTCAGACCAGACTATTACAAACCTGCAACACGCCCTTATAGAAGGCGGATATATCATCAAAGATGATATTCCTGAAGGAGCCTTTGATTTTATGTTGGCAGATTTTAGGTTTACAATTTTAGAGCATCATAAAAAAAGCAAATCAGAAAACATTCCTTATCCTGAAATCAACATCAGGAAAGTCTGGGGTGATGTGCTAAAAAGAGCCGAAGATCGGTTATGGATTGCCGAAGGAAATCACGCATGCCGCGATCAGTTTGTAGTTACTTTTGAAGTCCTCAGCAATCGCGTTTTTCCGATGCCGGGCATGCAGGGCATCATCTATCACATTCAAAACCGGCAAATTCCGCTGGGTATTGTTTCTAACGCACAGTTTTACACTCCTCTGATAATGAATCACTATTTAAGGAACGAACCAAACCAAGAAGTAATACCGCCCTTTGATCCGGATTTAACCGTGTTTTCGTTTAAACTTGGCAAAGGCAAACCCGACAGCTACCTGTATAAAAAACTAATTCCGGCGCTCAAAAACAAATATCAGATTTCACCGGAAGAAACGCTTTTTATCGGCAACGACATGCTCAACGACGTATTTGCTGCTCAAAAAGCCGGGTTTAAAACCGCTCTTTTTGCCGGGGATAAACGCTCGCTAAGATTACGAGAAAAGCAGGTAGGTAACCTGAAACCGGATTTTATCATCACAGAACTGGAACAACTTAAGAAAATCATATCATCATGAACATACATCATCTCAACATCGGCATTATACATTCGCTGGTTGGAAAAAATGACGGCGTATCTATCGTTATAGACCAAACCGTTAATGCTATGGTCGATTTTCTGGATGTGGAGCTTGGTAACATATTTTTTCTTGCCGCGCACACTTCTCCGCGTTTTAATGCCCTAACCGATGAGGTTTTCTGGCACAAAAACGAGGTGCATAAAAACATTATCAAATGCTTTAGCGAGGAACCACCGGAGGATTTGGATGAAATGATTTCAGAAAATGCAGAATATGCTAAGGAAGTCATCAAGAAGTGGGTCAATGAAAATGAAATTGATCTTATCATTTCCCACAACACTTCGCATCCCTACAACTTTATCACAGCGGTAGGATTGGCAAGGTATTTTGAAGAATTAAGAGAAAACAATTACGTATGGCCCAAGCAATTAACCTGGTGGCACGATTCATACATGGAACGCGATGTATTCAGCAATCCCAATTCCGTAATTAAAAAATATTTAAAACATCTTCCGGGTACTTACGTAGATGGAATCGTGTGTATTAATAAAACGCAGGTCAACATGGCCCGTAAGGTGTTTAAGACATACAACAACAGGCGTTTAGAGCCATTTTTCCACGACAGGGTCATCACGATTCCCAACACCAACAGCATCGACTGGCCCTGGCACGAAATGGACTGGTCGCAAAACCAAATTGTTTATCCACCTCAAAACAACTACAACGACACGTTTTTTGACGATATCGGGTTAACCGAAGCGGTGAAAAAAGAGGGTTTCATGATGGAAGACACCGTGATACTGCTGCAACACACGCGCGTTGTGCCCCGCAAAAAAATTGAAATCGCACTTGAGTTTGCTTACAAGCTCGAGGCCCGCTTTAAAGCTGCATCCAAAAACAAATGTATAGCCCTGGTGGTAAGTGGACATTCCGGTGACGAACAGGTTGCCTATAAAAAATTCCTCTGGGAATATTACCACAAGCAAAAGGTTA
Organism: uncultured Bacteroidales bacterium; assembly: GCA_964465045.1. Classification (GTDB taxonomy): domain Bacteria; phylum Bacteroidota; class Bacteroidia; order Bacteroidales; family JAIPAH01; genus JAIPAH01. Next base: position 10,726 of record CAYXJS010000052.1, read on the forward strand.
AAAACCCACAAGCACACGTAGTGCTCATTTTTGGAGAAGGACATATACTCTCGCACCGCGATATTATCGTAGACCGCAAATACTATAAGTTTGCTGAAATTCCTTCCATTATTGCAGCACACAATGGTATGGCTACCTATTTCAGCGAAATAGAAGGGTTTGGCAATAACTTGCTGGAAGTAATCGCCAATGGTTTGCCTGCCGTTATCAATAAGTATGATGTGTATAAATCAGAAATTGAGCAATTCGGTTTCCATCTGCCGGCAGTAGAAAACAATGTTTTAACAGATGAAGTTGTGGAAGATGCATACAAAATGCTCACTGACGTGGTGTATCGCAATCGCATTGTTAAGCGAAATCTCGAAGTACTCTACCGGAATCTGGAACATCGTATTATTGCAGAAAAATTACGACCTTTGATCACGAAAATGTTTACACAGATAATCAACTAAAACAAAATAACTATGGGTGACTTTTATCAAAACGGGCTAATAACCACACTTCATAACCTCAGGAATGTACAGTATGAAGACCTGGAAGAGCGTCTTGTTAAGTTTTCAAAAAAGAGACCGATGGCCTTAGTCATTCCCAGCCTTTATTCTGAGTTACATGGGCCTGCGCTGCCCAAAATCGTTGATAAGTTAAAGGATTTGCCTTATCTCAATGAAGTCATTATCGGCCTTGACCGTGCCAATCAAAAGCAGTTTGAAGACGCTAAAAGATATTTTGATATCCTTCCGCAAAATCACCGTATACTATGGCATGATGGCCCGAGGCTCAGAAAAATGGACCAGCAGCTTAAAGACCATCAGATTGCACCGAACCAGATGGGTAAAGGGCGAAATGCATGGTATTGCTTTGGATACCTGATTGCCGCAGAACGCTCTGAAGCTATTGCGCTTCACGATGCAGATATCCTCACGTATGACAAAAATATGCTGGCGCGACTTTTCTATCCGGTTGTGGACCCTACTTTTAACTACCGGTTCTGCAAAGGGTTCTACTTCCGCTCTGATCAGGAAAAGCTTAACGGAAGGGTTGCCCGACTCCTGGTTACACCGCTGCTGCGGGCGCTGAAAAAAATATTCGGGCCGCTTACCTTTCTGGAATATCTCGACAGCTTCCGTTACCCGCTGGCTGGTGAATTCTCTATGCGGACTGATGTGGTAAAAACCATCCGGATTCCCAGCGACTGGGGGTTGGAAGTAGGGATTTTATCGGAAGTGGAAAGACTCAACTCAACCAACAGAATCTGCCAGGTGGAAGTAGCCGACCGCTATGACCATAAGCACCAGCCTCTTTCCCCTGACGATGCCTCAAAAGGACTTTCGCGTATGAGCATGGACATCACACGGGCTATTTACCTTAAGCTATCTCAGAACGGGATTGTCTTTACCCGCTCGATGTTTCGCTCAATCAAATCAACCTACTATCGTATTGCGCTTGAATTCGTGGAGCGGTATGATAACGATGCGGTGCTTAACGGCCTTCGCTATAATCGCCATAAAGAAGAGTTGACGGTTGACTTGTTTGCCAACAACGTGTATACTGCCGGCATAGAAGTGCTGGAGCAACCCGACCACGGAGCATTTATTCCAAGCTGGAAGCGGATCAAATCTGCCTTGCCGGGATATATGGAAGAATATTACGAAGCCGTTGAAAAAGACAATGCTTAATTCAAGAGTTCATTTTTAGATGATTGTAAGTTGTAATGTGTTTAAGTGTTTTGTAAAAGTTGGCAAAGGGCAAAAGGCAGTTGGCAGTCAATTACACCTTAGGGCCGCCATCCCTCCGGGGCTTGCAACCCTTCATTTTTAACCCGGAATCCGGAACCTGGAACTCGAAATTTAAAAATCAACCATCCGGATAGCTATCGGGAACGAATTACAAATACACCAATTAACGAATTAACCATTTAACTATTCACAAGCCAACATATTATATGATTTAATAAAAAAGTTTACATTCTAAACCAGCAATATGGAACAAAAAGCAATTCAAGACTTAAAGCATAAAATCAGCCAAAGGCTTCATTTTATTTATAAGAATACAGACGTAGACCCTTCACAGCTAACTGAGAAAAGCGTTAAGCTGATTTCACGCTATGCAGATAGGATTGATCAGTCAGATCAAACCTGGAATGAAAAAGATACTTTGCTCATCACCTATGGTGACAGCATCACAAAAAGCAACGAGAAAGGTTTGAAAACCTTAAAGCGCTTCAGCCAGAACCATTTTGCTGAAGCTATTAAAAACATCCACATCCTGCCATTTTTCCCTTACAGCTCTGATGACGGTTTTTCGGTGATCGATTATTTTCAGGTCCGGGAAGATTTGGGAAGTTGGTCTGATATCAAAGAACTGAATACAGACTTTGGTCTGGCCGCCGATTTGGTGATCAATCATGTTAGCAGCCAATCTGTATGGTTTCAGAATTTTCTGGAAGGTAAAAACCCGGGGAAAGACTTTTTCATAACAGAAGATCCGGAAAAAGACCTCTCCGACGTAGTCCGGCCCCGCAGCTCGCCTCTGCTTACGCCCTTTGAGACGTCAGAGGAAAAAAAATATGTTTGGACAACGTTCAGCGAAGACCAAATCGATTTGAACTTTAAGAACCCGGAGGTTTTTCTAACCATGCTGGAAGCGCTGCTGTATTATCTTTCAAACGGCATCCGCATCATCAGAATGGATGCCATTGCCTTTTTGTGGAAAGAACCGGGCACCTCGTGCCTACACCTTCCGCAAACCCACGAAATTGTAAAGCTTTACCGCGATATTTTTGATTTCCTGGGGCCACAATACATCTTGCTGACCGAAACCAACGTGCCCCATAAGGAAAACCTGAGCTATTTCGGTGACGGCGATGAAGCTCACATGATATACCAGTTCAGCTTGCCTCCACTGCTGCTGTATGCGTTTTATGTTGAAGACGGACATTTTCTCAACGAATGGGGCAGCGATCTTCCCAATCCTCCCGAAGGGGCTACCTATTTAAATTTTACGGCCAGTCACGATGGCATTGGGGTCAGACCGCTTGAAGGGATCGTTCCGGAAAAGCAAAAGCAGGAACTCTTTTCCGCTATCCGCAACCAGGGCGGTAAAATCAGCACTAAGGCCAATTCAGACGGTACCACCAGTCCATATGAAACGAACATCACATATCTGGATGCTCTGAAAACCACAAAATACAGCGATCCCAAATATCAAACCAACCGGTTCATCAGCTCCCAGCTTGTGATGGCGGCAATGAAAGGAATTCCCGCATTTTATATTCACAGCCTTTTAGGTACTACCAATGATTATGAAGGTTATGAAAAAACCGGACGCGCACGTTCGCTAAACCGCAAACAGTGGGATGAAAACGAAATTATTCAAAGGTTAGGGAAAGAATCACAAAACAGTGAGATTTTTAACCGGCTTACGGAGGCTTTACGCATTCGTAAACAGCAACCTGCTTTTCACCCGGAAGCCGAACAAAAATGGCTCAAACTGAATGATGATTGGATTGCATTTGCACGCAGGGTTAACACACAGGAAATCATCAGCATAACAAATGTCACCTCACTCAGGAAAAAAATTTCAGTGCGGTCACAACTCCCTGTAAAGGAACTCTTTTCTGATGACAAATTATCCATTGGATACTCGGAAATCACTATAGAACCTTTTGCAACTTATTGGTTTTCCGGAACGCCGGATAAATTTCATATTTTTACGATTTAAAACCATTTCATCAGTCACCTGATAAAAAACTATCCTATGAAAATTGTAGTTGCACCCGATTCATTTAAGCATAGTTTATCTGCCGTGCAGGTTGCTGATGCCATAGCCACTGGGATTCGCACCGTACATCCGGAAGCCGAAATTATACAATTGCCGGTGGCTGATGGTGGCGAAGGAACGGTTGAGGCCCTGATCACGGCCACTGGCGGCAAAAAAATCAGCATACGGACTTATGACCCGCTTATGCGGCCCATTACAGCAACGTATGGTTTTATAGATGCAACAACGGCCGTCTTAGAGATGGCAGCAGCCTCCGGGCTTGAACGACTGCAAAAGGGAGAAGAAAACCCCTTAAAAACCAGCACTTACGGCACTGGCTTGCTTATGCTGGATGCTATTAAAAGGGGCGCACGGAAGATTATTACCGGGGTTGGCGGAAGCGCAACAAACGACGCAGGTGCCGGAATGGCAAGGGCTATGGGTGCAATACTTAAGGATAAAGACGGACATGAACTGGAAGGAAACGGAAAGAGCCTCCAGCATCTGCACGAGGTTCACCTGGAAACGCTAAAAGAAAACATCCGGAATACAACCTTCGTTACGGCGGTAGATGTAGACAACCCATTGCTGGGACCTTCAGGCGCAACCTATGTCTATGGCGGCCAAAAAGGAGCCGGCGAAAACACCAAAAAAATCCTTGAAAAAAGCCTTACCCGTTTCGCCGATGTGATGGAGAAACAAACCGGAAAACCGTTCAGGAACATGCCCGGGGCTGGCGCTGCCGGAGGCATGGCTGCCGGGATGGTCAGTTTCCTGAATGCTGAACTGCAAAACGGGTTTACTCTAATTAGCGAGCTTTGCCAGTTAGAAGAAACCATAAAAACAGCCGACCTCGTCATCACCGGTGAAGGCAAGCTGGATGAACAAACCGCTTATGGCAAAACACCTTATGGCGTCGCCAAATTAGCTCAAAAGCATAGCAAACCTGTAATCGCTTTTGCCGGAGCATTAGGGAATAATTATCAAAAACTACTGGGGACTTCTTTTACCAACATCTATCCGATTACTGAAAAACCGGTTACTTTAGAAGAAGCCCTGAAAGATGCAGCTCTTCTGCTGGAAAGAGCCACAACACGCATGATAAGAAGCATTTTGCTTTTTAAGGATAAAGATTATTTCCACTGAAGCTATTAAATGAGTCGAGCTGTTAATATAGTTACATACTAAAGTTTCGCGCTCAAAAACTACAATTTTGAAATGTTGAATTTCAGAGTAAAACGTTTGATTTGATTGGCTCTAAGCAATACTAGATTGCTTTGTTTTCTCTGCGTTCATTCTTTTTTTTCACGCAAAGACCGCAAAAAAAGATCGCAGAGTTCGCCGAGAATGGGATTTATCTGGCTCTGCGCTCTTTGCGTGAAATACTACTTTGCGCTCTCGGCGTGGTTTTTATTCGCTAC
>CAYXJS010000053.1:0-15703 GCA_964465045.1 uncultured Bacteroidales bacterium
GAATACTCTTTCAGAAGAAGCTCATACATCTCCGGTGAGAGTTTTGTGTTTGGATTGGATGATATTTCATGACCCTTCTTGGTAAGATAGTCAACAATAGTCCCAATACTCACGTTAAACTCACGAGCTGCTTTACTTAGTCTTATCGGTTTCTTATCGTTTGTCATATTCTTTATTGAAATCCCTTTTGTTTTTGATGAACTTTTGTTAATCGAGACCTTTGCCCGAAAAAAGTTATAAAAACTTTTTAAACTATATTCTCTACCCATTCAATCGCCGCCGCCAGAAATGCTATTTCCTATTCAAATTCGAGTTTTAGTATCCGTACTACTTCACGAATGGTTTCCACTTCCAAATCCGTACGGTTTACCAGTTCTTGCTCCGTCAGGTCTAGTACGCTTTTTGCTGTGTCTAAACCAATATCTTTCATTACATCAATAATCCACTGATCGATTTCATCAGAGAAATCATCCAGCGCTACATCTTCAGAGTCGTAGCCTCCTTCACGGAACACATCTATCTCATAACCTGTTAAACGCCCGGCCAGCCTGATATTATGTCCGCCCTTTCCAATCGCCAGGGAAACCTGATCATGCTTGAGATAAACCTCCGCACGTTGATTTTCTTCATCAATATTGATGGAAGAAACCCTGGCCGGACTGAGGGCTCGTGTGATGTATAAACTCACATTTGTTGTATAATTAATTACATCAATGCTTTCGTTTTTAAGTTCGCGAACTATTCCATGAATCCGGCTTCCTTTCATTCCCACACAAGCTCCAACCGGATCGATACGGTCGTCATAGGATTCTACGGCAATTTTGGCTCGCTCTCCGGGAACTCTAACGATGTTTTTAACCGTGATCAACCCATCGTATACTTCAGGAACCTCCTGTTCAAAGAGTCTTTCTAAAAATACAGGTGAAGTGCGTGATAAAACAATAGATGGATCGTTATTTCTCATTTCTACTTTAAGCACCACAGCCCGCACAGTATCACCCTTATGGAAGAAGTCTGCCGGAATCTGCTCTGATTTGGGCAGCACCAGTTCAATCTCCTCATCATCCTGCAAAAGGATTTCCCTTTTCCAGATTTGGTAAACTTCACCGGTAACTACTTCGCCGATTTTATCCTGGTATTTCTTGTAAATATTATCTTTTTCATACTCTGCAATCTTCGCAGCCAGATTCTGACGTATAGAAAGAATCTCACGGCGACCGAAATCCTTCATTTTAATCTCTTCTGAAACCTCTTCGCCTACCTCAAAGTCAGGCTCAATTTTGATGGCTTCAGAATAGGCAATCTGAAGGTTTTCATCTTCTACGTTATCATCCTCCACAATTTCCCTGAACCTCCATATCTCGAGGTCTCCACGGTCGATGTTAACGATGATATCAAAGTTATCATCCGTGCCATACTTTTTCTTGAGCATATGACGGAATACTTCTTCAAGTATTGCCATCATCATCTCACGGTCAATGTTCTTGAATTCTTTAAATTCCGAAAAAGTATCAACAAGATTAATTTTTTCCATTTTCTGCAATGTTATTGTTAAAACGTAACCAACCCTTTTGCCATGGTTATCTCGCTAAACGGGATAAACAACTCTTTAGGCTGCTCAGCTTTTTTCTTTTTTTTCTTGTTCTTTTTAAAATCCCTTAATTCCAATTTGATTCCTTCATTCTCAACGGCGTCCAACAGCATTCCGGTGTGCCTTGAGCTGTCTGTGGTCATCACATCCAAAGCCCGGCCTATATTCTTTTTATACTGTTTGAAAACCTTAAAAGGTTTTGTAAAGCCTGCTGAGGAGACGCTGAGCTGAAAATCTTCAACATCGCGGTCAAGAAGTTTCTCCAAAGCCCGGCTGACATCAGCACAGTCTGCAATGCTTACTTCTTTGCTCTCAGCATCTATAAATACCTCGACGATGTTATCCTTATTGATGTCTATATCCACCAAAAAATAACTTTCATCAGTCAGTATATTCTGCACATGTTTTTCCAGCGCTTTTTTGTCCATACGGAACCCTTTGCTAACAAATAAAAAAGAGGACTTTTTGTCCCCTCCTCCCTTAAACGAATTTTCGTTTACTCCTGAATCTTCCGGGTTTTTTCCGGTAAATCCGGTGCAAATATACAATAAATCTTTAATTTACAACAAAATTGACCCTTCATTTGTCATAATTCGATGATTAGATTCAGAAAAGCATTCTTCTTTGGCAGCGCTGGTTGCCATCTGGTTGTGAATATTTACTACAGAAATAAACAATTGACCCCAATTCTTTAAACATAACTTGCAAACGCAGTGTTAAAATCTTATTCAAACGTTTGCGGCGTTTACGATTAATGTATTCGCCAGCAAACAAAAAAAAACTAACTTTGGGCACATCTCAAACGAAAAGACATATGAATAAAAAACCTAAACTTAGCTTTTGGCAAATATGGAATATGAACTTTGGATTCCTGGGAATTCAGTTCGGATATGCGCTCCAAAATGCCAATGTTTCCCGGATATTTGAAACCTTAGGCGCCAACATTGAAAACATTCCTATACTTTGGATTGCGGCTCCGGTAACCGGGCTTATTGTTCAGCCCATTGTTGGGCATTACAGCGACAAAACGTGGGGATGGCTTGGCAGAAGACGGCCGTATTTTCTGATAGGGGCCATTTTAGCATCCATTGCCTTGATTATTATGCCGAATTCACCCGCGCTTTGGGTAGCTGCCGGTATGCTGTGGATTATGGATGCTTCGATAAACATTTCGCAGGAACCTTTCCGTGCTTTTGTTGGCGACTTATTGCCTGAAGAACAGCGAACCCAGGGCTTTACGATGCAAAGCTTTTTTATTGGAATTGGCGCGGTTGTAGCTTCGGCTCTTCCGTGGATGTTGACCAACTGGTTTGGCATCAGTAATACAGCGGATGAAGGCATCCCTGACTCAGTTAAGTTTGCTTTCTATTTCGGTGCGGCGGCGTTCTTCCTTGCCGTGGCCTGGACGGTATTCAGAACCAAAGAATACAGCCCTGAGCAACTGAAAAAGTTTGAAGAAGCCGAAGAAGCTGAAAAGAAACAAAAACCCAACTATGTAGAAATAGAAACATCAGAAACCGTTTCGCTGAATGTGCTCAAAACCAAAGCCCGCAAAATGGGCTTATGGCTTACTATAGTTGGTGTTCTCACCACAGCTTTGGTTTACATCCAGGGCTATATGGCCGAGCTGTATGTCCTAACGGTTGGAGTTACCGTTTTTGGGGTCTTTGAATTGCTGGCACTTTCCTTGCAAAAAACGCAGAAAAGCAAATCAGGGCTGGCTGAGATCGTGAACGATTTCAATATGATGCCCAAGGCTATGAAACAGTTGGCTATAGTGCAGTTTTTTAGCTGGTTTGCGCTTTTTGCTGTATGGATATATTCTGTGGCAGGCATAACCAGCCATACTTATGATATGAAAATCGATCGCGCTACTTATCAGGAACTAAACCAAAGCGTTGAACGTGTTCCTGAAGGAAAGGCAGAAAAATATGAAGACCTCAGTAAAATAAACGAAGCGCTGACAAGTTTTGATAATAAATTGCAGACGCAGGACAACGTCGTTGCTTCTATGCGGGTAGTGAAGTTTTTTGCTGATGATGAAAGGGCTGAAGATTTGCAATTAAGTGATGTAACCCACCAAAGGATGAAAGATATCCAGAAAGAATACAACACCGGCGCTGACTGGGTTGGTGTAGGCTTTGCTGTTTACAACGGCTTTGCAGCAGTTTTTGCCTTTTTGTTGATATTCCTGGCTAAAGTCACAAACCGGAAAATCACACACATGATCGCACTCGGAGTTGGAGGTATTAGTTTAATATCGCTGTACTTTATCCAGAATACAGGCCTGCCGTTGTTGATTCCCTTTGTGGGGATTGGGCTGACCTGGGCCAGTATTTTAGCTATGCCATATGCGATTCTTACCAGCACCCTGCCCTCTAATAAAATGGGGGTATATATGGGTATCTTCAACTTCTTTATTGTTATTCCGCAAATCCTGGCTGCAAGTGTCTTAGGATTTCTCGTGAAAAGCATTTTTAACGAGCAGCCAATTTATGCTTTGGTTCTTGGCGGCGCTACATGGTTTATAGCTGCTGCGCTGATGCCTTTCGTGCAGGACCGTCATGAAGATGAGGCCTAACCAGGGTTATTTGGAGTAAAGAAAATGAAACAGACTTAAAAGCCGGAATCTCTCAATGAGAAATTCCGGCTTTTTACATATCCTTTATTCCTTTAAGCGGAAATATCCATCCCGCAAAGGCAGAAAAGACTTGCCTTATCCGGCCTGCTCTACCTTATAATCCTTGTTTACAATAAGGTTAGCACGCGGTTTTAAGGAACTTACTACCTGGTGCTCTTGCTCCAGCACCTGCATTCTGAAATCATTCACACTTTCTTTGCCCCGCTTAGTCTGGGCTTTTTTAGTTTCATGATATGTCAGATCAATGAACACATTCAGGTCTGTATTTTCTGTTTTTATGGCGTAAAGCCCGTCAACAATCAGCATATCCACATCGCTGAAATCCGTGATAAGCGTATCCACCTGGTCTGTTACAATATCAATACAAGGCATCGTAGCTTTTTCGCCTTTTTTAAAGGACTCGATGTTTTTGTAAATGGTATCCCAGTCATATTCATTGTACCCGATGCTTTTGATGCCATGCTTTTTGCGCCATTCATTCCGCTCAAGCGGATGGGTTTTGTAGTAATTGTCGATATGAATGGGTTTGGCCCGGATGCCTTCATCTTTCAACTTGCGGGCTAAACTGTGCGCCAGCTCGGACTTTCCTGATCCTGACTCACCCGAAACAGCTACAATGTACTTTGCTTTCCGGTTTTCCAGCACATGCTTTTTAATGCTTTCAGCAGCTTCTTTGTGCTTTTCTTCTATTAATAAAACGTCTCCTAACATAATTGTCTGATATTTATAAATGATAAAATTCCAGTGAAGTATCGGAATCTACAAAATAGTGCCCCTGCTTTTTCAGGCTTTGCACCACTTTATGTTCCTGCTCAAGTTCTTTCATGCGCCAATCGTCAAGCACTTCATTTTTGCTTTTCTTTTGTTCGCGCAGCGAATCATGATAATTTAGTTCAATAAACACATTCAGGTTGCTTTGTTTACAGGCTATAGCATAAAGGCCGTTTAAAATCAGCACTTCAACATTCTTAAAGTCGGTTGTTAATTCATCCACCTCTTTGGTAATCACATCAACATAAGGAATAGTAACCTTCTTTCCTGCTTTAAAAGCATCTACGGTTTCATTAACCTTATCCCAATCATACTCTTGCAAACCAATAGATTCTACGCCGTGCTTTTTGCGCCACGACTGCCGTTCTTTGGGCGGTATTTTGTAATAGCTGTCCATATTCAGCACTTTAGCCGTAACACCATCGGCAGCTAACAGCTTGGCCAGCAGGTATGCAATTTCAGACTTCCCGGTCTGCGTTTCACCGGTAACAGTTATGATATGCTTCTTAAGCGGTTTATCCTGCAAATGCGTTTCATAAATATTGCGCGCTGCATCAACGTGATTTTGATTAATAAATAAAATATCTCCTTGCATAATCCTTGTCTTTTAAGTTAATGATACCGTAATCCATTCCTTTTCAGGAATGTGGTATTCTTTGCCATAAACATGTATCGCCACTTCGTTTGAAGTTTTGATTTTTAGTGCTTCACTATCGATAATTACCGAATAGTGTACTCCTTTAAAGTGGAAACCAAATTCGAGTTTTTGCCATAATTCCGGCAGGTTCGGATTGATTTCCACGATTTTACCGTTCAGGTTAATCCCGCCATATGTAGTCAGGGCAATCATCACTGTGCCGGCCATCACACCCACGTGAATTCCTTCTCCGGTAGTTCCACCCTGAATATCGTTGTAGTCGCTGGCCAGGGCATCCTGATACATTTCCCAGCTAAGCTCTTCATCTCCGCTCATGCTGGCAAGCAAAGCATGCACCACGCGGCTAAGCGTTGAACCGTGTGATGTTCGTTTCAGGTAATATTCCAGGTTTTTAGCCAGGTAATCTTTTCCGGGCTTATATCCCAGGTCATGAAGGATGCTTGTGACTTCCCCGTGATTCAGGTTATAAAACGTCATCAGGGTATCAGCCTGTTTAGATACTTTATAATCGTCGGCTGATTTGCCCTCAGCTTTCAGAATGCGGTCCATCCGGTAAATGTTGTCATACTTTTTCCGGTAGGCATCCCAGTCGAGCTCTTTCAGGTCAAAATATCCATCATACTGAGCGATGATGTCATCCTGTATAATCACATTCATGTTCTTTTCTATCTCGTCCCAGCGTGTGAGTTCATCTTCTGTGAGCTGAAGCTTTTGCAGCAAAGCCTGTTTGGTTTTATCATCCATTACCTCAAGGATTGCAAACGCTTTGCGGAAAGCCCATACAGCCATGATGTTGGTATAGGCATTATCCCGCAATCCTCCTTCTTCCTTGTCGGGATATTTTTCATGAAACTCATCCGGGCCCATAACTTTGTTGATATGGTATCTTCCGTCATCGGCGCTGTATTCCGCTTTGCTGGCCCAAAAACGACAGATTTCCAGAAACATTTCAGCGCCATAATCCTGCAGAAAAGCTTTATCATCCGTAATGTGATAATATTGCCAGATATTGAAAGCAATCGCCAATGAAACATGCCTTTGCAACATGCTGTGGTCAGGCCCCCATTTTCCGGATACTGGGTTCAGGTGTAATGTTTGGGTTTCTTCGCGTCCTGAGCTTCCGCTTTGCCAGGGAAACATCGCACCTTCATAACCGTGTTGGCTGGCACATTTGCGGGCTTCGTCCAGTCTGCGGTATCGATACATTAAAAGAGATCTGGCCACATCCGGAAAATGAATGAAATAAAACGGCAAGATGTATAGTTCATCCCAGAAAACATGTCCGCGATACGCTTCGCCATGAAGGCCGCGGGCTGTAATGCCGGCATCAAGTTTTGTATTGTGTGGTGAAGCGCTTACCATCAGGTGATACATATGCAATCGCAAAAGCTTTTGGCTGAAACGATCGCCTTCAACTACCACATCCATTTCACTCCACAATTTATCCCAAACCTGTTTGCTTTCAGCTAAAAAGTGATCAAAGGACGATACATGCCTAACATCTTGTTCCGCTATTTGCAGCGGGCTTTCATCTTCCGTTTCGCGGGTTGTGTAAATTGTTACTGCTTTTTCAAATCCTACAGACTCGTTGCTTTTTAAATCATGTCGGAACGAAGAATACACCGCCGCTCTTTCAACGGAATGCTTCAACTCTTTGTGAATCGTTTTGCCTTTAGAACTTATGCTTATGGTAGCGGCTTCTGCAATGCGAATACCCGATTGGGTGGTTTCCACCTCAAGCAATTGCAGGTTTTCACGGGCATCAGCTTTAGAAGGTTTTAAATGTTGCTGGTTTAGCTGACGATATCGCTTTACGCCATCATTGATAATATCGCCGTTTAATCCCGTGGATATTGTTACCTTACCACTGTAATTCAATGCTTTTAGGGTATATTTCAGGATAGCTGCATGCGGGTTTTTCATCCCGGCAAGGCGATGCGATGTGATTTCCGTTTCACGGCCTTTTTCATCAGCAACAATCATCGTCTTGCTCAGCAAACCGGTTCTGAAATCAAGCTTTCGGGATAAGGATTTAATATTTTCCTTACCGGGAATGATCCAGTTTCCCTGATCGATTTTAAAGTTAATTGCCAGCCAGTTGGGGCAATTCACAAAGTCTTCATTCTCTACTTCTCTGCCGCTGACCGGTGTTTTAAGCCTGTTGTAAAGCCCGGCAATATAAGTGCCAGGATACTTTACGTCATTTGCAGATGTTTCTTCCAATGCTCCACGGGTGCCAAAATAGCCATTGCCGATGGTAAGCAACGCTTCATGAGTAAGTTCATTTTCCGGATTAAAACCCTTATAGCTGATACTCCACATATCTTCCTGCAAGCCGTGCTCAAACCAATGATTTAAATCATCGAGCGTGATTTCCGCCATATCGTTTACCACGATATCCGCCCCATTGTTGTATAGTTCATTGTGGTTATCCTCACGAGCGATTCCAAGTACTAACCCAAACCTTCCGTTTTGACCGGCCTGAACGCCCGAAACGGCATCTTCAACAACAATGCTGCGTGCATAACTCACGTTCATATTATCCGCAGCCGTAGTAAAAATATCCGCTTCCGGTTTTCCTTTCAGGTTCAATTCCACAGAAACTTCACCATCCACTCTTGTTTCAAAAAAGTCCAGTAAGCCTAATGCCTCAAGTACAGCGCCGCAGTTCTTGCTGGAAGAAGCTACGCCGATATGAACGCCGGCATCTTTAAGCTGATGAATTATGTTAATCGTAGAATCAAAAACAGTAACTCCTTCTTTTTGCAGGGTCTCATTGAATTTTTGGTTTTTACGATTGCCGAGGCCGCACACCGTCACTTTCTCCGGGCTGTCTTCCGGTGTTCCGTAAGGTATCTCAATGTTTCTGGACTCCAGAAAAGAAGCTACACCTTTATAACGGGGCTTGCCGTCTACATATGGCAAGTAATCTTTTTGATGGGTAAAAGGCTCAAAAGAAGTGTTGTTCTTTTCAGACCAATGTTGCAGAAACTCATCAAACATCCGTTTCCATGCTTTACTATGAACCTCTGCAGTGTTGGTAATTACGCCGTCGAGATCAAATATCACGGCATCAAAATGTATGGTTTTCATTGCTTTTGTTCTTTTGTGGTTTGTTAAAAGTTAGCTTTACCCCGAATCCTTTGGTGACTTTCTCGAGCGTCAGCTTTCCGTTCATCGATTGGGTATACTTAACGATAATAGAATCCTTAGCACCTGGTTTCTTCTCTAACGTTTCCTGTTGTGGTTGCTGGTAAAGCCCGAAAAGCTTTCGATGTTGCCGTACTTTATCCAGGTTGCTATCATCACGGATAATCACTGCAGCCATGCTTTCTGATTCTTCAAAATCGATAAAAACGTGGCCAAAATCCGGTGAAAATCGAATTATGTTATATAATAGGTTTTCGAAAACCAAGGTAATCAGGTTTTCATCGGCTATTATAAATGTGTTTTTTTGTTTGAACTCCACGTTAAGTTCCTTTTTGGAAATGGCATAATCAAAATTTTCAAGGATCTGTTTTATTGTGAGAGCCACATTAACGGGCTGAAGTTTTAGACTTAGGTTCTTGGTGTTCAATTCATGAACGTGCAGTATCTGGTTGATGATGTTGTTCATGTTTTTCAATGAGTGCTCCAACACCGAAACCGTATCTGCCCGGTCTTTGCTTTCTGATTTCTCCGTGTTTTTGAGCATATCAGCAACGCAAATACTGCTTGCCAGCGGATTTCGCAAATCGTGGGCAATGACCTGAATAAGATGGTTCTTTTCCCGGTTGCTTTGCTCTAACTGCTTATTTTTATGCTCAAGTTCCTTTTTTTGCTGCTGTATGTTTTGGTTGCGTTTTTCTATTTCATCTTTTTGCTTACTGATTTTCAAATAGCTTTTTGACAGTTTATTCTCCAGCTCATTCATGTATCGCATTCGCTTGATTAAAACCCGCATAACACCATGAATTACAGTGCTATTAGTAGCCATCAGCTCATAAAAATCCTTTTGGTCTAAGGTATAAAGCTGGGTTGGTTCTTCTGCCGTAATGGAAGCAGACCGCTTTTCGTTGTCAAACAAAGAGAATTCCCCAAACACTTCGCCCCGCTGAAGCCGTCCAAGAACGTGGTTTCCGTCATGTACACGAACCTTGCCTTGTGCAATAATATAGAGCGTATCGCCGGGCTCATCCTTTTTGAAAATGGTTTCGCCGGTAGACGCGGCTTTTACCTGCAGCGCCTCTGCAATTTTTTCTTTATCATCATCGGCAACATCATCAAAAACGGAAACATGTTCCAGAAAACGGATTTTTTCTGCTTGTTCGTGAAACTCTCCCATGGCTGTTTACTTTATTTTAAACCAATGATAGGCATAAGGTTCAAAAGACAAATACCCTTCCTCGGTTTGTGTAATCTCCTGCCCTAACATATCATGGCTGTTTTCCGTCACAAAGTTAACACGAAGATTGGAATTAACGGGATTACCTGAAAGGTTATGAACCACCACAATCTGCTCATCTTCATGCTCCCTTAGAAAAGCCAGCAAGGATGGAACAGGATTATCTTCCTGGTCAGTTATTTCTAACCAGTCTATGCTGCCGCGACCAAAAATGCTGGTGTTTTTTCTTACCTCCAATTGATTTCTAACAGCATCAAACACTTTGGAGTGGAATGAACCGGGTTTTTCCAACTCCTTATTCCATTGCTCCCACTCAATGCGGCCTCTTACAAAATACCTGGCGTCTTTATATCCGGTTTTTTTCACCTGCTCATGGAAATATGCTTCATCATTAGGCTTGCCGAATTCATCGCCGTAGTAAACCAGCGGTGTTCCGGGCAACGTAAGCATTACCGAATAAGCCATCGCATATTTCTGCGGATTAAATTCCAGCAAATCAGCCAGGCGGGCAGCAACCCCTTCGCCTTCACGAAAATCCCAGCGCGGATCACGGCAATAATGCTCATGAATGATTTTACGATCTTCTTCCGTAACCATTTCGAGCGTAAGCTCATCATGCACCCTCAGAAAGGTAAACCACTGATTTTCGTCACTGATAGCAGGCGTAACTTTTTCAGAAAGCACTTCCATAATCGGCTTGGCTTCTTCCAGGGCAAAAGCCTTGAATATTTGCGGCATGAGCGGAAAATGATAACCGGCATGACATTCATCCTGGTTTCCGAAGTATTTCACCACTTCATGCGGTGGCTGGCAAGCTTCGGCAAGCAGCAGCGTATCCGGCCTGAGATAATCGATGATAGCCCTGAAAAATTTAACCACCTGGTGGGTCTCCGGTAAATTCTCACAATTGGTTCCCTCTTTTTTCCAGAGATAGGGAATGGCATCGGCCCGCAAACCATCTACACCCTGACCAATCCAGTACATTAAAATACGCGACATTTCAAAAAGCACTTGCGGATTATGATAGTTCAAGTCAGGCTGAAACTCAAAAAAGCGGTGGAAATAATACCAATCGCCGTCCGGTTCCCAGTTGCTGTTAACCATTCCTTTAAAAATAAGGCGGGTTTCGGTGTATTTGTTTTTATCCTTGTTCCAAATGTAATAGTTGCGATACGGATTATCTGTGGATTTCCGCGACTCCTGAAACCATTGATGCTCATTTGAGGTATGGTTCATTGCCACATCAAAAATGACTTTTAAACCATGATGATGGGCTTTATCTAAAAATTTTCTGAAACGGTTTTCTCTTTGCTCATCAGAAGCATCGTCACCCAAATTAAGAAGCTCACGGCGAACCCGGTTATACCGGCTGATATCAAAGCCCACATCTTTCATTGGCGATTCGAGAATAGGCAGCAACCAAAGCGTATTTACGCCTAAATCAGAAAGATAGGGTAGTTTTTCTTCCAGGCCGTCAAAGTCTTCATTAAATAAATCAACATAAAGAGAATAAACAATTGCGTCTTTATACCATTTATCAGGATGGGAAGGCAGTGGATTTTGGTTTTTAAACTCTTCTAATTCCCTGATAAATTCATGGAGTTTCTCAGCAGAAGTTTCGGGATATAAAACCTGCCAAATCTCATCTAATTTCTTTTGCAGTGAATCTCTATTCATTGTTATTTGTTATTTTTATGGGCAATCATTTTGATGTACTTTGTTTTAATGGTCAAAGATAAGGAATATTCTATGCTGAATGCACCTGCCTTTTTCTTGCATCTATTATGCAAAACGCTTTTATAGTGTATTTTATGAAGAAGATAATTGAAAGAAAAACGATTTGCAAACGTTTGCGCCTTTGGGCATTTATCACGGTATGCATATTTACATTTGATTTGCTAGCCTCTGCGCAAGGCGATACAAGACAACAAAAAACTACATTCAGCCTTCAACGGGGTGTTAAAAAGCTGGATATTTCCATTGAAAATCACAACAACCTGATTGTCGTACCCGTAGTTATCAATGGTTTGGTAGAGGCGAAATTCATTCTGGACAGCGGAGCCAGCGGTAATGTAATTCTTGAAAAAATAGTAGCCGATTTTCTAAATATTCAATATCATGACACTGTTACTGTTGCCGGAGCAGGTGACCAGGGCATTTTGCAGGCATACAGGGCAGACAGCGTACACTTATCCATGGAAGGTATGGAAACCAATCCTACAGAAGTGCTGGTTTTAGACCAAGATTACCTGGGATTGAAAGAATACCTGGGATTGGAAGTACAAGGGATATTGGGAGTAAGCCTTTTTCTTGATTTGGTTGTAGAAGTAAATTATGACGATTACACACTTACCCTCCATGACCCGGCTCATTTTACCCTTCCACGTCGCTATAAAGACATCCCTGTCATGCTGAAAAACAACAAGCCCTACATCAGTGGCAGGCTGAAACAATACAAAAGAAACTGGAAAGAAGCTGATTTTTTAATCGATTTAGGAGCCAGTCATGCTATACTGCTGGAGTTAGATGATAAAAATCAATTCACTATTCCTGAAAAGCACCTCGAAACTTCGTTAGGAAGAGGTCTGTCAGGCAATATTGAAGGTTATGTAGGGCGTTTGGAAAAATGCAGTATTGGCGATTTTTTGTTAGACGATGTCATTGCTTCATTCACCCCTCAATACTCAAAAATACAAATGCACGGCAGGGTTGGTACTATTGGCGGAGAGTTTCTCTCCCGCCTGAATCCCATTTTTCATCTAAGGGAAAATAAGCTTTACTTAAAAGAATCAAACAACTACAAAGAACCTTTTGAGTATAACATGAGTGGTATGGATATCATGGCTTTTGGTGAAAATTACAACCGCATTCTGGTTGCGGACGTATTGCCAGGTTCGCCCGCTGAAGAGGCAGACATAAAAACCGGCGATGAAATCCTGAAAATAAACTGGATCCCCGTTCATTTTTATTCACTAAGTCATATTAATGCTATACTGCGCAGTAAAGAGGATAAGAAAATAAGGCTCAAAATCCTGCGCGATGAGGAAAAAATCAAAAGAAAATTCAGGTTAGAAAGAATGATTTAATAACACCTGAATCGATTGCAACTGTAAATTAAATCGTTAAAAGTTCATTTTTTCATACTTTTATAGAGCAAAGCATTCGTTTTGTGGGTAGCGTATTAAGACTAATTTTTGAAAACCAAAAATATATGATAATGAAAACAACTTCGCTAATAAGCTTACTCCTGCTTTTCTCAGGAATACTAATTGCCCAGCAACCACAGCACGTAGAACCGCCTTTTTGGTGGACAGACATGAAGCATTCAGAACTGCAAATTTTGGTACACGGGGAAGATATTGGATACAGCACACCTGAATTCAACTACAATGGCGTAAAACTAAAGCAAACCATTAAAGTGAAAAATCCAAACTACCTGTTTTTAGACCTGGAAATATCCCCTCAGGCCACTCCCGGGGCTTTTACGATTTACTTCATGAGGGAGGGAGATCAAGTTTACTCTTATGATTATGAGCTGCATGGTCGCAAGCAAGGATCGGCATCCCGAAAAGGTTTTAGTCCGGAAGATGTTATCTATCTTCTGATGCCTGATCGTTTTGCGAATGGTGACACCACGAATGATTCACATCCTGATATGCATGAAAAGGCAGACCGCTCAGACCCTAACGGCCGCCATGGCGGAGACTTACAGGGTGTTACAGATCACCTCTCTTACTTCAGCGAGCTTGGTGCTACTGCTGTTTGGCTGAATCCTTTCCTGGAGAACAACCAGCAGGCCCACACCTATCATGGTTATGCTATAAGCGATTTGTACAGGGTTGATCCAAGACACGGCAACAACAAATTATTTAAAGAACTGGTAGATAAGGCGCATGAGAAGGATATCAAAATCATCATGGATATGATTATGAACCATATCGGTAGTGCCCATTACTGGATGGATGACCTGCCAATGAATGATTGGGTTCACCAGTTTGATGAATACACAAGCTCTAATTACCGCGCTAATGTAGCTGTTGATCCTCATGCTTCAGAATATGATCTCAGGAAAATGAAAGACGGCTGGTTTGATACGCATATGCCCGATCTAAATCAAAAAAATCCGCTATTGGCACGCTACCTTATCCAAAATACAGTCTGGTGGATTGAATATGCCGGAATTGATGGCATCAGAATGGACACACAGCCTTATCCGGATGAAGACTTTATGGCCGACTGGGCAGCCTATGTTATGAAAGAATATCCCAACTTCTCAATTGTGGGCGAAGCATGGATTGGCCAGCCTTCATTGGTAGCTTACTACCAGGGCGGGAAAGACAATTTCAACGGATATGACTCACATCTCACCCATGTTTTTGATTTTCCGGGAAATTATGCAGTTACAGGCGCTTTTAACGAAGATAATGGCTGGGACCGCGGTCTGGCAAGATTTTATGAACACCTTTCTCAGGATTTCCTGTATCCCCGGCCGCATGACTTGTTGGTTTTTGCTGACAATCACGATCTAAGCCGTGTTTACACAACGATGGGAGAAAACATGGATAAACTAAAAATGGCCATGACCTACATCTTTACCTTACGCGGCACCCCCGTATTGCAATATGGTACGGAAATTCTGATGACAGGAGAAGAACATGCCGGGCACGGCAAAATGCGAAAAGATTTCCCGGGAGGATGGGAAGAAGATGAGCAAAATGCTTTTACAAGCGAAGGAAGAAATGAAGCACAAAACGAAATTTTTGATTACATCCAAAAGCTGATCGACTTCAGGCAAAACAATGAAGTAATGCAGACCGGAAAACTTACGCAGTTTATTCCAGACAATGATGTTTATATGTATTTCAGACATCTTGACGATAAAGCCGTAATGATTGCCTACAACAATACCGATGAAAATAAAACGGTAGACGGCAAACGATTTAAAGAAATTTTAGGCGATTACAGCACCGGAAAAAACATCATTACAGGCAAATCCATCGAAGATTTTGAACAAATCACCGTCCCTGCCATGAGCTCCATGGTGGTTAAACTAAAGTAAATTGCAAAAATAAGTTGCCGGCGGAAAACTTCATATCATGGCCACGGCCCTGACAGGACTTCCGTCGGCATTTTCAATTTTCAGTGGAAAGCATGAAAACCAGAAAACATCTTTGCCAACTTTATCCAATCTGGTGAGGTTCTCAATAATGATCATCTCTCTTCCAAGCACAATATGATGATTGGGTACATCCACGCTATCCACCGGATCTATGGAAATGGTATCCAGGCCAATACCTTTCAGGTTAAATTGCGTAAGCCATTCAGTGGTTTTTGGCTCCAATACCGGAAAACCCGATTTATACGCATCCGAGTTCCATCTTTCAGCCCAGCCGGTATCCAATAGAATAAAATCGCAAGCTTTAAGATTATCTTCATAAGGCACTAATTGCTCCTTTGTGATTTGTTTACCTGGCTGCTTTACTTCTGCAACAAAGGCTTTCCCCATAAACTTTTCAGGCTTAAAATCAGTTAGCGTTTTCCCGCCCTTTACCATGTGGGCCGGGGCATCGATATGCGTGGAATTATGCGTATACATCGAAAAACGAAGCTGGGCATAGCCATCATTTTCAATGGTGGCTGCCTTTTCAATGCTTGGGC
>CAYXJS010000054.1:0-15045 GCA_964465045.1 uncultured Bacteroidales bacterium
TAAAATATCAGCCCTACTTCCAGAAAAAATCCGTTGTACCCGAGGAATAAATTTTAAAAACTCCTTCTCCTTGACTTTCAATATATTATATCGCCGCCTTGCCAAGTTGGGTTAAGTATAACCTGTTCGTTAAACTGAACAGTAATCTTTATTATAAAGCGCCACCTGAACTATATTTTTCATAACTTTATACAAACTTTTTGACGATGAGTGAAGGTAATAAAGACATAAGATGGCTGCAGCGTTACAGTAATTTCGAAAAAGCTTTTCATCAACTTCAGCGGTTTTTAAAAGCTGAAGAGCTTAATGAAATGGAAAAGCAAGGTTTGATTAAAGCATTCGAATACACTTATGAGCTGGCATGGAAAACTCTGAACGATCTTTTAAAAGAAAAAGGTTATGAGGATATTATAGGCCCAAGGCCCACGATTCAGCAAGGATTTCAGGTTGGGTATATCTCAGATGGAAAGTCCTGGATGCGAATGCACAAAAGCAGAAACCTGACCAGCCATACCTATGATGAAGCCACAGCGGAAAATATCATTGAAAACATCAGGAAGGAATACATTTTATTATTTGAAGAGCTGAAAAAACATTTTGATAAAGAAAGCGGTAAAACAGGATAGTAGCATGGTAAACAATCAAACCCAATATGGTTTGGAGGAGTCAGATATCCGGGATATTGTTTCTGTACTGAAAGAAAACAGTAAAGTGCAACAAATCATTCTTTTCGGATCACGTGCTAAAAACACCCATGAAAACGGTTCAGACATTGATATTGCTCTTAAAGGAGACGACCTGAATACGAACGATATTATCAGGTTTTCAGTAGAACTTGATGAACTTGATTTGCCGTATAAGTTTGATTTGGTGATTTATGAACGCATCGAAGAAAAAGCTCTAAAAGAAGATATCAACCGGGTTGGAGTGGTTTTAGACAAGTGAAAACAATCTTTCTTAACCAATTGGTTATTTCGGTCGGACCATGCCAGGTGTTTCGGTCAAATAGTGCTACTTTGAAAGATGCTGCAATGATGCAAAAAAGTTTAGTTTTCGTTGTTAAATATTCTATTTAGGATGAGTTGAGTGAACCTTCCTATAAAACGCTGAAAAAGGATTTTTTTCCTGCGATTGCGGTTAAAAGAAGGCAAGGAGTTGCTTATTTCTATTCAGATTAGCAAAAATTTTCTACTCCCAAATCTCGGTAAAGTTTAGCCTAATAGCGCCGTTTTGAACAATGCTTACATGGTATTGGTTTGCTTTTTGAAGATAATTTTCCTATTTTCACATAATTATGTTTAACAAAAAGCTTTTTGTACTATCCGGAATTGGACTGATTATGGCGCTGACAATGTCCTCGTGCAAGTCAGACCCCGATAAGGCTACCGATGAATCCGCCGGAGAAGTTCTACAAAAAGATACCATTACTCAGGTAGACCGCATCCAATCCCGGAAAAAAATCAGGGTGCTTACCGACTATAACTCTACCAACTACTTTATTTTTCGTGGTACGCCAATGGGATTCCACTATGAACGTGCTGAACAGTTTGCCAATGATTTGGGTGTTTCGCTGGAAATCATCCCGGAAAACAATATCGATACAGCGTTTGCGATGCTAAACCGAAACCAATGTGACATACTTGCGATGGATTTGGCGGTAACGCGAAAACGGAAATACCTGGTGGATTTTGCAAATGCTCACTATCAAACGCGGCAGATGCTGGTTCAGCGAAAACCGGAGAGATGGCGAAAAATGGCTACTTACGATGAAGTGGAGAAGCACCTCGTCCGTTCTCCTCTAAAGCTTGCAGGCGATACAGTGCATGTGCAGGAAAAAACCGCATACGTTAACCGCCTTCGAAACCTGATGGAAGAGATCGGAGACACGATATATATTATACAAGATTCGCTGGAAGTGGAGCAACTTATCAAAAAAGTAGCTGACGGCAAAATCAAATACACCATCGCTGATGAGCACGTGGCGAATGTAAACACGCGCTATTTCCCGGATATTGATGTGAAAACACCGATTAGTTTTCCGCAGAATGTAGCCTGGGCCGTAAAAAAAGGCCACGACAGCCTGTTGCATGTCATTAATGAGTGGCAGCAATCATTTAATGACACCTTTTTATCTAACGTCCTTTACAACAAATATTTTAAAAACAGCGGCTCTCAGCAACTGTACTACAGCGAGTATCACTCCATTACGGGCTCAAGGATATCAGCCTTTGATCATATCCTGAAAGAAGAAGCCAAAAAATTAGGCTGGGACTGGCGCCTGATTGCTTCAATGATTTATCAGGAATCCAATTTCCTCCCTGAGGCGCAATCATGGATGGGAGCCTACGGGCTAATGCAGATGATGCCGGCCACGATGATGAAAATGGGCATCGACAGTTCCGCATCACCACGCCAGCAAATCAAAGCCGGTATCCGGTATATCAAGTGGCTGGATAAACAGTTTCAGCCGCGCATTGAAGTTGAAGAAGAACGAAAAAAGTTTGTGCTGGCAGCCTACAACGTAGGCATTGCCCATGTGTTCGATGCTATCAGGCTCACCGAAAAGTATGACAAAGACCCGGCTGTGTGGGATGAAAATGTGGATTGGTTTCTGTTAAACAAGTCAAACCCCGAATTTTATCAGGATTCTGTGGTTTATTACGGATATGCCCGGGGCGAAGAGCCCTATAAATATGTAAATGAGATTTACAGTCGCTACGACCATTATCGGAAAATCATTGAATAAAAGCCTGGCTTGTTAATTGTTATAGCAGTTTTTGCTCTGGTTTATTGGCCTAATTTTCTAAGTTATGGGGTTTGGATTGCTTCTGACGGAGCGCCTCAGGAGTTATAATCTATTTAACTCTGCTCTTCCAAAGCAATGGGCTTCTTTTCATATGTAATACAGCATAAACTAAAACATGCCTATCTGATTCTATCCTGTAATAAATTATATAAGGAAAGCGCTTTGTTATAGCTTTTCTTATCCCTTTGTATTTATCTTCGTAGTAATATGGATTTGTTTCAATAAAATGCTTCTCATTTTCTATGGCAATAAATAACTCATCGCCTAAACCTTCTCGCTTTTGCTCATACCAGGCAACGGCTTCTAAAATATCAAGATGTGCTTCTTTCCTGAAATCAACTATGTGTTTCACAAGATTTTTTTAACGCTTCTTTTTACTTCGTTCCAGCTCACAACATCATCCGGGTTGGTTTTATGAGCTTCCAGACGTTCATCCAATATTTTTTTGTGCTCATTGCTAATTCCTGATGCTTCTGTATCTGCAGCAATGCTGTCCCAGATAGTTTGAACGAGGTGTATCCTCTCGTCAACGCTAAGCTTTAATATGTCTTTAATTTCTGTCATCTTTTGTCTATTTTTCTATACAAATTTAATGATTAATACCTGATTTCCTCTATGCTAAAGCTACTTATTTTAATCAATTGGTATTGTAACAACTCCATCAAGAACCCGGCAAAACCATTACAGGAAGTAGAAGATAACGGTGCTCTGCGCTTTCACAAATAGTTGAAAGCCATGTTTATCTGCTTGCTATTTATGATAAATCAAAACAGGAAGATATTACGGATAAGGAAATAAAATAATTTTTATCATTTATTGAATAATTGTAATTGTATAGCTGTAAAGTCTATAGGTGATTATCATTGAGCAAACACCCAAACCTGACGAAATTGCTTAATTTTGCGACTTAAATGCTGCATTATGGGAAAAATTGCCTTGAACAACATGAAATTCTATGCGTACCACGGTTGCTTTAAAGAGGAAGCCATTGTGGGAATGCACTTTTCAGTGGATTTGGTGATGTATACCAACACATCAAAACCGCAAAAATCAGATAATTTAGAAGACACGGTTGATTACCAGTCGGTTTACCTGCTGGTGAAGGAACAGATGGAAAAGCGCAGCAACCTGCTGGAGCATGTGTTGCAGCGCATCTTAACCGGACTGCATGAAAACTTTCCTGAAGTAGAACATGCTGAAGCTACCTTGCACAAAATGAATCCCCCTTTGGGCAGCAGTGTGGTTGGCAGCGTAAGCGTAACGCTTAATAGCGATGACCTCAGCTAATCCACCGCAAAACAAGAAAGACACCCAAAAAACCTGTCCACGCTGCGGCAAAGCATTTTGGTGTGGCGCGGAAACCGGATCATGCTGGTGCACAAAGTATTCGCTTTCAGCAGATGCCCTTCAAAAAATCCAGGAAAAATACAGCGGTTGCTTGTGCGAGGCGTGTCTCAGCACAATTGCAGAAAATCAACACACAAAGTTAACTTAAATCATAAAGATTTATTAATTTTGCAGTCCATTAAAAAATGGTCTCGTGGCCGAGTGGCTAGGCGGAGGTCTGCAAAACCTTTTACGGCGGTTCGAATCCGCCCGAGACCTCTAAAACGCTTCCCTTACCGGAAGCGTTTTTTTGTTGCTCCTGTTTATTGCACTTTAACCAGCTTTAGCATTGCTTTCCCGGTTTGATTCTCAGCCGCTAGGAAATAAATCCCTGGGGTTAACCCGGAAGTCTTTATTTCAGAGAGCATAAACTGATGACGCCCTTTACTGAAAAGCCTGGTTTGTGATCCTATCAGATTCCCCCGGATATCGCGTAAAGCAAAATGGACTTCTCCGGGCTGCTTCAGGTCCATGGTAATGCGGGTATCGCTGTCAAAAGGATTGGGCGAAGGCTGATGCAAAACCAGGTTTTTGTTCCTTTTCAGACTTTCTACCAAGCCCACTTCCTGCCGGTCTACTGTAATGCTTGTTAAGCTGTCGCCCCACGAAAAATTCAGCTTTAGCGTTTTTTCGGCATCCGACCACCATGCAAGCTGCTCCCCTTCCTGATAAAATGTTTCGTTCTCAGTAACTTCCCAGTCATACTCATTCACTGCTACTGAAGAAGGCTTGCTCTGCAGGCCGAACACCACAAACTCCATTTCCCGTTCAGCAACATAATTTCCTTCTTTATCCAGCAGCATCTCCAGCATGTCTTCGGAGGGATGGGCTGTAAGCGACAGCGTTTCATACTGTTCCTGAGCAATGTTTCCGCGGGTTGTTCCGTCATCCACATAATAGCGCCGGCTGGAGCTGTTTCCGGATTCGGGAAGGTAGTATTGCACCTGAAGCTGTGTGCTCTCGTATTGTTCTGTGGTCATGATTTCTTCATTGAGCAACATCAGAAAACTTCCTGCCCTGACAAAAAGCGGAAGTTCATCTATTGGCGCATCAACGGTTTGTGTTGTGTTTCCCGGAAAGGTTTCAGCAGTGTCAAAACCATACCATTCCCCGGAAGGGAACACAACATCTTTGCTGTTCTGCCCTTCCTCTACTACAGGTGAAACAAGCACATCATTTCCCCAGAAAAAGGCATCGTTAACATTGGTGATCCCGTTGTTTTGTGGTTCATGAAAATTCAGCGGCCGGGCCAGTGGCAGTCCGTAAGTGGTGTTTTCATAGGCCAACTGGTAATTGTAGGGCAGGAAACGGTATCGCAATTTAATCATCTCCCTTACGCGTTCCTGCGTTTGCGTATCGTAATAAATGGGTTCCGGCGGCACATCGTGTCCATGTGCGCGCATCACCGGGGCAAAAGCTCCGAGCTGCATCCAGCGGGTGTAGAGCTCCGCGTTTTGTCCGCCGCCGGTAAAACCTCCGATATCCGAGTGCATGTATCCTACGCCGCTCATCGACATGCCCAGCATCGCCGGAATCTGTGCCTGCAAGCCCCCGAAGGAGCGCTGAATATCTCCCGACCACGGGAAGGCACTATAACGCTGCATGCCGGCCCATCCGGAACGCGAAAGGTTAAAAAGTCTTTTTCCGGGATACTCCTCCGCATGCTTTTCATGCAACATTTGCTGCCATTTCAGATTAAATATGTTGTGGACTTCCCTGGCACTTCCTTCCTGGTGTTGCATTTCGTCGGGGTGCGACTCAGGCTCGGCCAAATCCGTCCACCAGCCCGCTACACCCTCTGCATTGCGCTGGCGGTAAAACTCCCACATCCAGTTGCGGGCATCAGGGTTCGTCATGTCGAGCAATCCTGCATCGCCGGCCCAAAAGCCATGCAACACGAAAGGATCGCCTGAAGGTTGCGTAGCCAGGTAGCCCAAATCAGCCAGCTCATCAAAATGATTTGATTGCGTGGTGAAATAAGGTTCTGTAATCAGGATGGTTTTGATGCCGTCATCAGCAAAGTTTTCCATCATCTCTTCTGGCTGCGGAAAACGGGAGTAGTCCCAGGTCAGGTTCCCCATTTCTGCCGGGCTGCCAAACCAGTATAAGTCAAGAACAAGCGCATCGAGTGGAAAGCCGGAATCCTGCATTTGCTCCACCACATCTTCTGCTTCTTGCTGCGTTTCATAGCCGTAGCGCGACTGGATGTATCCCAGCGACCAAATTGGTGGCAATTCCTGACGACCGGTAAGGCCTGTGTAGCTTTCCAGTATGCCGGCCTGCGAATTCCCGAAAAGGAAAAAGTAATCCATCACTCCCGACTCATTGCTGTAGCGCAATGTGTTTCCGGAAGTGGCGATATCCATCGCAGCCGGATGGTGATTATCAAAGAAAACGCCGTAATTCCTGTTTGAAATCAGCAAAGGGATGGATATGTTCAGGTTGGGCGTGTTATTGCTGTATCCGTAATGCGCCTGATTGTAAAACTCTAGTTGATAACCGCGGCGATCGACGGGCAGGGCGCGAAACCCTGTACCGTAAAAGCTCTCTTCATCAGACACCTGGAAATCGATCAAACCACCACTTTCCGAACCATTCAACAACGCCGTTTTTTGCTGAAACAGGATCGTTTCGCCTTGAATCCAGTTGAATTGCAACGGTGATTTCTCAATCTCCACTCTGTTCTGTCCGGATAAGAGAATCATCATATCGTCAGTTTCCTGAAACGAAACGTCCGGCAGTTGAGGTTCAGCGATTACAGCATAACTGCTGTCAGTAACTATTTCATCCTGATAAATACTGAGGTTAAAAATTCCGCTTTGCCATGGCTTAATCACATATTTGTTTTCTGATCCAAAGATGATGAGCCGGTTTTCATCCCACTCATGGTTGAGGTATTCATCGGCCGGAACTGACAGTGGTACCAGAACATCCGAGCCATCTTCGTTACGTGCTGATTCCGATCCGTCGGCATTTCTGAAAACAAAGGCCAGTTGCAAAACGGTTTCATCCTCCTGGATACCATAAAAAGTCTCGATATGAAAGGAAAGGCTGTAGAGGTTCTCCGATTCCTGTGTCATCAGCACATTTTCATCCGCGGTGCCCCAGTCAGCCACAACGTGTTTCCAGTCAGAGCTGTTGCTGCTTTCAGTGGTAATCACGCCGGTGTGGGCATACACATCCCCGTCGAAGTCCATGAGTCCCTGGTCGCCTTTTGTGGCATCAAAATAAACCGTAACATGGTCATCCACCGTGGCGTCTGTTGGTTCTATTGTTACCACCTGGGCTGCTAATCCGCCAATCCATCCTAAAATGACAAAAAGCAAAAGGTTGGTTTTCTTCATTATAAAGTGTTTGCCACAAAAGTAATACTTGCAGCCGGAATTCTGGCAGCTTACATTGCTTTCAGTAAAAAGGCCGGTCAATGCCGGCCTTAAACTCTAAAGTTATTTAATTGAACATACTAAAACCTATACGACCCTGACATCAATACACATCTATCCTCAGGCGTTTCTCTGCTTTGAGGTGCTGCATCCAGGATTCGGCATCCTGAATGGTTTGACCGCTGTGCTCTGCGTATACCTCTTTCAGCGCGTTGCGCACTTCTTTAGCCATGGTGCGTTTGTTGCCACAAATGTAAACGATGGCGTTCCGGTTTTGTATCCAGTCATACACTTCTTTCGATTTGCGGCGGATCTCATCCTGGACATATTTTTTCTGATGCCTGTCGCGACTAAAAGCCACATTGAGTTGATGTAGCACGCCGTTGCTGAGATATTCCTTCAGCTCTTCCTGAAAGAGAAAATCGGATTCCGGGTCTTTTTCTCCGAAAAACAGCCATGCCGGATGGTTTCCTGATGTGTTTCTTATATGCTGGAGAAAAGCCCTGTAGGGAGCGATTCCGGTTCCGGCGCCTATCATAATAATGGGTTGGTTGTTGTCTTCAGGCAGGCGGAATCTGTCGTTATGCTCAATAAATACCGGTAGCGTTTCGCCATCTTCTATGCGATCAGAAAACAGCGAAGAGCAGACGCCGGTTCGCTCCCGGTTTGACCGCGTGTATTCAATGAGTCCGGCTACAATGTTCAACTCTGCATTATTTTGCTCCGGACTGGAAGCTACAGAATAAAGTCTTGGGTTTAGTTTCCGGAGTACGGAGACAAACTGATCCGGTGTTAAGGGAAAAGGATAATCAGTGATCAAATCGAGCACATCGCGTGTTTCGCAATAATGCTCAAGTAATTCGGAGTCGTGGATAAGCTTTTTCAATTCGGGATGTTGGGTAATTTTATAGTAATTGCCTACTACTACGGTTGTTAATACTGTCAGCTCAAAATCTTTAATCAGCGCATCTTTCAGCATTGTTGTTTTCCCGTTCACGTCCACGCTTGTGGTGCTGTCAAAATTCAGGGCGTTGATAATTTTATCCACAAACATCCGGGCATTGGTGGTATAAACCCCTACAGAATCCCCGGGCTGAAAAGACAATCCTGAATTCCCGACAGACAGGGTGAGCATCATCGTTCTTTTTGCTGATTCGGGTGCTGTAAGCATCTTTTTTGAAGTTACGGGAGCAAAATAAGCATCCTCAAAATCGCCTTCCCGCTTATTAATTTCGAAAGCAAAGGTTTTGTCCTTAGCCGGATTTTTGTGGGGCAGTACTTTCGCAAAAGCCTCAACAGATCCTCTCACCCACTTCTTTGCATTTTCTTCATAATCGATATCACACTCCATAAGCGGAGTAAACGGTTTTGCTCCCAGTTCTTCCAGGCGGTCAGCGATGTCATGCCCGGTTTTACAAAAATCTTCATACGTGCTGTCGCCCAGGGCCAGTACGCTAAACCTCATGCCTTCAGGCACACCGGCTTCTTCACTATGCAGATAGTGATAAAAACGTTCAGCCACTTCAGGCGGATCGCCCTCCCCATGCGTAGACACCGCCACTAATAAATGTTGAATATAGCGGATGTTCTCCGGTTTCATAGTGTTCATATCCAGCAGGTACGTTTCCATGCCAAGATGCCGGGCATAATCGCAGGCCAGAACGGCTGCGGACTCGCTGTTTCCGGTCCTGCTTCCATACAATACATACAAAATTTCATCATTGTTATTGCCGGAGAAACTGAACTCAGCTTTTTCGGCTTCTGTGATACCTTTTTGCTGGCTGGTGTTTTTATTGTCTGTTTTTGTTGTTTCCATAATGTTATTCTGATTAAACAATTGCCTTTTGCGGTTCTACTTCCTTCAGTTGTGTTACCCACGTAGCTTGCTCATCATAATGCATGAAGAAAGGTTTAAACGTTTGGGTATAATCGCGATGGCGAACGTATTGCAGCATAAAATACTTCTTCCCGTCAACCGGGTTTTCTACTACGCCTAAAATCTGAACTTTTCCCATAGCTGCCGACATTACGGGAGCTGTAATGGTTTTGGCGAAGCTGCCTGTTTTAATGGCGGCCTGCTGATACAGGTCATACACTTCGGCTAAAGGCACTTTAAAATAATCATAAGGCCCGGTTTCTCTCTCGATAAACATGTAATAGGGAACCATGCCTAAATTGACCTGGATATTCCACATTTTGGCCCAAACATTACTATTGTTGTTGATGTGGTTAAGTACCGGCGCCTGCGTCCGGATTTCCGCCCCTGTTTCGCGGATGTTTCGTACCGCTTTCTCCAGAACCTCGGTCTGCATCTCCTGGTAATGATTAAAATGGGCCATGAATGCCAGGTGGTATCCGTTATCAACAATGCGTCTGAACATATCCAGCATATCCTGTGCCTCCGGATTAAACTCAGGGAGAAACGTGAAAGGCCAGTAGGTTAAGGATTTGGTTCCGAAGCGAATGGTTTTAAGGTTGGGGATTTTTGCATCAATTAAATAATCCACATATCTGCTGATGGTTCCCGGGTTCATAATCATCGGGTCGCCACCGGTAAACAAAATTTCATTCACCGATTCGTTTTGTCTTATATACTCTGCGGCCTGGTCAATCTCGCGCATGGCGAACTTCAGGTCCAGCTCTTTGGTAAACTGCGGCCACCGGAAACAAAAGGTGCAATGCGCATGGCATGTTTGTCCCTGGCTGGGGAAAAACAACACGATATCGCGATATTTATGCTGCATCCCGGTGAGGTCCTCTCCGTTTAGTTTAGGCACGTTGCTGGCCTGGTTCGCCGGGTGCGGATTCATATCCATCCTTACTTCATTGATTACCCGGTATAAATCCTGTTTTTCATAATTGTTTTCTACAGCATGTTTTACTTTATCATACTGATGTGCGGGCAACATTTCCTTGTTTGGAAAGGTGAGTATATACACCGGATCATCTTTATAATTCTCCCAGTTTATGAGATGGTCTACAACATAGTTGTTTGTTTTAAAAGGAATCACTTTAGAGACAATATCAATTTCTTTCTTCACCTCTTCAGGAAGATAACGAAGGTATTCTATTTTCCTGAAGTTCTTTGCATTATAAGTAATATATCGCATAAACAATTCTTTTTTGGTTATTAGAATTTTACAATAATAGAAAAGAATCATCACCTAAGCTAATTTAAACTTAATAAAAATAAGATGATCTGTTAATATGATGTAGATTATGAGGTGATTAGATTATTCTTTACAGTTATTTGTATTGCTATCAGTTATTTTTTACATCATGTCTCCCAGTCTTTAAGAACTTTATTGTTGGGAGCTGATTTGTTTTGTTAAACATTTCATACCCTTTCCTGAGGTCAGTCCAAAGCCCAACTTTATCAGAGTCTGATCCGTATTTATCTGTCAATCGTTTCAATTCTGTATCAGATAGTTTTGAAGGAAAAATCGTTACAGGAATCCTGGTTTGTCCATTATTTCTTGCCTCAATACAAAAAATATAAAGTTCTTTAATCTGGTCGTCAGTAATTGGAAGGCAGCCTATTGTAACACAAGCGCCGTGTATAAAGATGTCGCCTCCAGGATCACCTTCATCTCCTAAAATCCTATCCGATTTGTTAGGATAATTAATCCCCAAAGACAGATAAAAATTACTAAATGGATTGAATCTGTCAATGTGATAAAATCCCTCTGGTAGTTGCAAATCGCCTTGCTTTCGTTTTGGCCCAAGCGTACCTGAAGTGCGACAAATATCATAAGTCTTAATCAATGTATATTTCTTGTCAGAATCATTCCTGCCCCATAACTCAATCTGTTTTTCGCTTTTAAAGGCACGTAAGCAAATTCTTAATGTTCTTGTATTAATCTTCTTATCAAGAAGTAAGGCTGTCATGTTATCCTCTTTATCCTTATATGCTTGCCGAACTCTTAAATATCCAAGCTGACTATCTTTGAAGGAATCTGATTGAAACGAACAAAGAAGTAAAATCAATATGGGTATTGTAAACCTGTTTATCATTTTGTATCCGAATTGGTAAATCATTTAAGCTCATTTTCAGCTTGCCCACGAGAAAGATCACCATATTTCATGAAAATATTTTTTATAGAGAGAACCAAATATTATTTTTTTAATGGGATAGTGAGTAAGAGGAAAACTTCCGCATTATATCCTTGGGTATCAATAAAAACACCTGCTACCTGCTAAAGGATCATATGCACACAATAACCTCTTTGTCGGCCATGGCTTGCTTGAACGTCCTAACTTCTTTTTTGCCAACTTTATTTAAGGTAGACGGATAATCTACACCATTCTGACGGAAATATAAAACCAGGATTGTGGAATTACTCTTAAGACTATAGGTCATATTGGTTACAAAAGTCCGGGACCCATTACACTCCTTTTGATTTGGAGTAATCGTTAATTTTTTTTCGTTGATGTGATACTCGCCTTCTTCAATAACAGCAGTTTCATCGTATTCATTTATACTGGCAGATTGATATGTGTTGTCGCTTTTCAAGAAAAGAAGATTGTTCTTCTCTTCATGAAGCCAAGTTCCAACAATCTCGTTTTCAGACAGTAATTCAGAATTGTTTTCAATAGGGCTTACTGAGATATCTTTTGAATGAAATTCGTTAATAGACTGGTTTAATGGCAAGATACCTTCTGTTGTTGAAAAGCTGAGAAAACTTATAATTCCTAAAATAAAATAATATTTCATTGTTGTGTCTTATGTAATGAATAAATTTAGCAGTTGATTATCGGCAATCCTTGTCATATGAAACTACTACAAGGGTGGGGAACTGACTATCTCCAGGTCTCAATATTATTTTGAGACCTTTCCTGTCCTCCTCACATTCTCCCCATGTGTATTCTTCTCCCCATGTGTATGCTACCCCGTACCCCCCCCCTCCCGGATATTCTTCCCCGACATAACCCCTCGTATATTTTCCTTCACCAAAGCTTGATGGTATGGCTTTATCCAGAAGCTTTGCATACTCTGCGAGTAGAGTTGTTTTGGCAATCAACTCTTCCATTTGACTCATTCCTTCGAACTTCGCAAGGCTTTCAATTCGAAACTCTTTTATATAATGGCCCCATACCAAACTAGGATAGTTTGGTGCTCCCTTAATGGCCTCATACCGCCCGATATCGGATTTGCTATTACCAATAGTGTATGATGAGGCAAATTCAATTTTTTGTGGATAATAATGATCTTTAGTGGCCCCGGTGATTTTCCGACCTTCAACTTTTTCTGTTTGCCTTCCCCGGACAGGAGCAAATTCATCGCGGGCTATCGAAATCAAGTAATTCAAATGCTCACGAAAAACATTTACAACTTTGGCTTCATCATCCCCTTTGCCATTTAAATAAAGATATGCTAATATGGCTATAGCTTCAGAGTTCTCCTGACCTTCAAGTATTTTGAACTCATTATCTAAAGCCGCCTGAGAGGTATTATTATTCATCATCATATCATGCCATTCAATTGTTGCTATCGGCTTTTCCTGTGGCATACCTGAACCAGTCCCTTTTGACTGAATCTCGCCAAAAACTAAGGGTACAAAAAATACGATAAAGAATAAAGCAAAGATGTTTTTCATCGTTCTGATTAATTTTATTAATCTCCGTTTCAACAAAAGTAGTGGCAACCATCTTACCGGGCAATCCCCCAAAAGGCGTATTTTACGGAATTAAAAGCGTAACTTTGAGGAAATACATATAAACAACAGAAACTTGGAAAACAATATAACTCCTATAGTGAAGCTTTGGAAAGATGAAATCTCCAGTCACATACAACAATATTCGCCATATCTTTTATCGCAACAGCTAAACCAAATGGCAACGCTTTTTTCCCCGGGATTATTTTACTATTACATCCTGAATTTTCAAAATCTTAAAATGGATTATGTGCATCCCGGCACACGGGATGTTTTAGGGATAGCACCTGAAAACTTTTCAGTGGAGAAAATATTAAAGATGTTGTTGCCCGAAGAAATAATTACAATGGGCAGAAAGGAATGTTTGGTTGTAAACTTTCTCTCCAATTTCGTTGAGGTTTCACAAATTCCATTTTATAAAATCGTTTATTTCATACGTGTAAAAGATGCGGCGGGAGGCATACGCACACTATTGCATCAGGCTACTACATTGAAAGTATCAGATACCGGAAAGGTTGAGCATGTATTGGGAGTTCATACAGACATATCACATCTTAATATTGTACGAGATAATAAGGTTTCATTTATCAGCCTTAATGGCGGGCCTTCTTATTACAATATTGATCCTGAAGGAGGTGATTTTGATCCTAAAAAAAGCTACCTGACAAGTACACATGCCAATGCATTCACCAAGCGGGAAATTGAGGTTATCAAACTGTTTGCAGAGGGCAATACAGCCAACCAGTTAGCCAAAAAACTTTATATATCGGTGAACACAGTGCGCAGTCACCGCAAGAAAATCTTTGAGAAAACCGATTGTGCTAATATGACCGAACTGGTGGCCAGGTGTCTGGTTGAGGGAGTGATTTAGCGTAGGGCAAAAGCTTTGTTCTTTTACCCAAAGAGGTTCATTTACTGAGTGCATTTATGATGGGTTGCAATAATAAACTGTTTTGCAGCCAATCTTTGTTTTGTGAAAACGTGGCTATTCCCAACGGGATAAAAGCCTGCCTGCAGAACAATACCGCCCCTTTTACATACATCTGTTTTGTTTTAAGTCTATTATCCTGAGGTTTACCAATCTATATCCATTTGCCCAAAATCATTACGCTTGTTCTTTTACAATTAATTTTTGATATCAATCAAACAAAAGGCTGAAAAATTTGATTCATGGAAACAGACATTAACAATTATGAAAAAAGACCTGAGTATTTTTATCCTGAGAGCCGGTTTTGGACTGATGATGGCTTTGGGACACGGACTGGGAAAGCTGATACAGCTTGCATCGGGGATTATTAAATTCCCTGAGGTATTGTTCATTCCTAAAGAAGTTGGATTGGTGCTGGCGGTGCTTGCTGAGTTTTTTGCCTCGCTTGCTGTGGCTATCGGATTTAAAACACGATTAGCCTCATTGCCTGTAATCATAACGATGGCGGTGGCTGCTTTTGTAGTCCATGCCAACGATGCTTTTTTTATGGCTAATGCCGGAGACGGCGGCAGTAAGGAAATGGCCGTGATTTATCTTATCGGATTTGCCGCGATTGCTTTACTGGGTTCAGGAAAATATTCTGCTGATTATTTGTTTAAAAAACGAAAGTAGATATGAAAAAACTTGCAATACTATTGATAGCCATGGCAGGCAGCATTTTTGCCTTGCAAAGCCATGCACAGGAAACAGAAGACAAAATTCTGATGGTTATTACCAGCCACGGCACTTTGGGCGAAGACAAGGGAGATCCCACCGGATACTACCTTTCTGAGGTGTCGCATGCGTATTACGTATTTACGGAAGCCGGATACGATGTGGACTTTGTGA
>CAYXJS010000055.1:0-14993 GCA_964465045.1 uncultured Bacteroidales bacterium
CTATGAATATAGTATTGTATGACGACTCCCGAAGACAACATTTACTTCCGTTAACATATATTCGGCCTGAAGCTGACATGCGTATTGGTATAACTACAATTCGCGAAAAGTGGGAGTCTTTTATTAAGAAGGAAACATCTACCCTTACAGAAGCATATCTGGCAGAAAAATTCCCACTCAAGAAGGCAGAGGATAACCTGATGATCAATGGCTCTGTTATCCCGGATAAAAAGATGGTGGATAAAATCCTGAGGTTAAAGCCTCGTGAAGCGCTAACAACAGAAACCTATATTATAGCGATGCGCATGACGGCAGAAGACCTCATTGGAGTGGAGGATGCAGCCCGTGATGAAAGCAGTCGCAATCAAAATGTAACGTATCATCAGTATGAGCAGGAGCACCTGAAGATAGACCATCCATGGCAACTATTTACTGATAATGGAGCTGTAATTCAGCAGGATTTTGAACGAATTATGAAAAGAAGACGATCAGCAAAGCTATCGAATACAAATATAGTTATTCATCCGAAAAATGTTTTTGTTGAAAAAGGAGCTAAGGTAGAAGGAGCAATCATAAACGCCACAGATGGCCCTGTTTATATTGGAGAAAATGCCGAGATTATGGAAGGCGCCACAATCCGCGGACCTCTGGCCTTATGCAGTAATGCAAAAATCAAAATGGGAGCTAAAGTCTATGGCCCGGTTACCATAGGGCCCTGGAGTAAAGTGGGTGGAGAGGTGCATGAGTCTGTTATTTTCGGTTATTCCAATAAATCGCATGATGGATTCTTAGGAAACTCGGTAATTGCAGAATGGTGCAACTTGGGGGCCGGCACCAACACCTCGAATCTTAAAAACACATATGAGGAAGTCCGTCTTTACAGTTATCCCCATGCTTCTTTTACAAAAACCGGAGAACAGTTTATCGGGTTGATCATGGGTGATCATTCCAAATGCGGGATTAATACTATGTTTAATACCGGAACCGTGGTGGGCGTAAACGCCAATATTTATGGCGACGGCTTTCAACGGAACTTTATACCGTCGTTTGCCTGGGGCGGTAAGGCAGGGTATCAGCAGTATCTTTTTGATAAAGCCGTTCAAGTGGCCAAAGCGGTTTACAAGCGTCGTGGACTGGAATTTGACGAAACCGAGCAGGCTATCCTTAAGTCGGTATTTGAACAAACCGCCAGGTTTCCGAAATAAGCTTTGCATGACAATTGATCAGGCAATTGCCTTTTTATTTCTTTTTACCGGATTTGGCACAAGCATTGATAGCAACAGGAAGCGAATATTTCGTTACTGAATGAAAAGTGAAGCTATGAGTAGTTTTGATAATAGTGATTTTTTTGGTTTTTCTGATATGATGGGCAGAGAAGGAGAGATGATGCCTGTAATATCAACTGAAACTGATGATGATTTAGAGAATGAAGAAATAGATGAACAACTGCCAATTTTGCCTTTGCGCAACGCAGTGCTTTTTCCGGGAGTGGTGACTCCTATTACGGTTGGGCGTGAAAAATCCTTAAACCTCATAAAACAGGTAAATAATGGCAGTAAAATGCTTGGCGCGATTGCTCAGCGTGACGATAAAGTAGACGATCCGGTAACGGAGGATTTTTATGAATATGGTACAGTAGCGCGGATTATCAAAATGCTCAATATGCCCGATGGCAGTACCACGGTTATTATTCAGGGTCGCCGGCGTTTTAAGCTTACGGGGATAATATCAACTGATCCCTTCCATATTGGTGATATCGAACCCATAAGTAATGCTGAACCTCCTTTTGATCAGAAAGAATTTGATGCGCTGATTTCCTCTATAAAGGATATGGCTTATCAAATCATTCAAAAGTCGCCTAATATTCCAATGGAGGCTTCCTTTACGCTTGAAAATATCGAAAGTCCCAAATATCTTGTCAATTTTATTTGCAACAACCTAAGCGCTGAGGTAGCGGAAAAGCAAGGGCTTCTGGAAACAGGCAATATCCAGCGCCGCGCACAGCAAGCGCTTGAACTGTTGTCTAAAGAAATGCAGATGGTTGATCTGAAGTATAAAATCCAAAATAAGGTAAAGTCTGATTTGGATAAGCAGCAGCGCGATTATTTCCTCAATCAGCAACTAAAAACCATTAAAGAGGAGTTGGGCGATAATACGCAGGAACACGAAATTGAGGAACTTAAAGCGAAAGCAAAAAAGAAAAAATGGCCCGATTATGTGGCTAAAACTTTTGATAAGGAGCTCTCAAAATTGCAGCGTATGAATCCGGCGGCCATGGAGTATTCTATTCAAATCAACTACCTTGATACCCTCATTGATCTTCCGTGGCAGGAATATAGCAAAGATATTTTTGATCTGAAACGCGCCCAGCGGATACTTGACAGGGATCATTTCGGGCTCGAAAAAGTCAAAGAACGCATTATAGAGTATCTGGCTGTTTTGAAGCTGAAAGCCAATATGAAAGCGCCTATACTATGTCTGGTTGGACCTCCGGGTGTTGGAAAAACTTCACTGGGCAAGTCTATAGCAGAATCCATAGGTCGTAAATATATCCGCATGTCTTTGGGAGGCCTGCGTGATGAAGCGGAAATACGCGGACACAGAAAAACATACATCGGCGCCATGCCCGGGCGCATTATTCAGAATATTAAGAAAGCAGGCACCGCCAACCCGGTTTTTGTCCTCGATGAAATAGACAAGGTAGCCGGAGCCACAGTAAATGGCGATCCTGCTTCAGCGTTGCTTGAGGTGCTCGATCCGGAGCAAAATACTTCGTTCTCTGATAACTTCCTTGAAGTAGAATATGATCTCTCTCGTGTGATGTTTCTTGCTACAGCAAATACGCTGAGCACCATTCATCCTGCTTTACGCGATCGTATGGAGGTTATTTATGTAAATGGGTATCTTACGGAAGAGAAAATCCAGATTGCTAAAAAGCACCTGATTCCTAAGCAGCTGGAAGAAAATGGCCTGAAACCTAAACAGCTTATTTTCCGGAAGCCTGTTATTGAGGCCTTGATCCAGGATTATACCCGGGAATCGGGGGTGCGGAATCTGGAAAAAAACCTGGCTAAAATCATTCGAAACAAAGCCCGCCTCATTGTTGAAAATGAAGATTATAACAAAAATCTCACTCTTGAAGATGTAAAGAGCATTATGGGTCCGGCAACGTTCTATCGCGACAGGCAGATGCAGAATGAAGTGCCGGGAGTAGCGACAGGTTTAGCCTGGACAGCCGTAGGCGGTGAAATCTTGTTTGTGGAAGTTAGCCTTAGCCAGGGAAAAGGACGCTTGACGCTAACAGGAAATCTGGGTGATGTGATGAAGGAATCGGCGACCTTAGCTATGGAATACCTGAAAGCCCACGCCAATAGTTTGAATCTTGCTCCTGAAGTTTTTGAAAAATGGAATGTGCACATTCATATCCCGGAAGGAGCTACGCCTAAAGACGGGCCTTCAGCAGGGATTACCATTTTTACGGCGCTTGCTTCAGCCTTTACTCAAAGAAAAGTTCAACCTAAAGTGGCAATGACCGGAGAAATTACACTCCGCGGAAAAGTTTTGCCTGTGGGTGGAATTAAGGAAAAAATCCTTGCAGCGAAAAGGGAGAATTTCAAGGAAATTATCCTGGCCGAAAGCAACCAAAACAACATAGAAGAAATCGAAAAAGACTATATCAAAGGTCTTAAGTTTCATTATGTAAAAGATATGAGCGAAGTGCTGGAGCTGGCCTTGCAAAAACAAAAAGTTGCACATCCGCTTAAAGTGAGTTAGTCCGGAATATAATCCCTTGTCTCGTCTTAAAGAACTTTTGAGGTGTTAAAATAAATACTTATCTGTGAGTTTTGATTGTTTGATTATTATAAATTTTGTATTGATTCGTTAGAGGTTGATAATATTTCTCCTTCGGTCAGATAAGTTTGAAGTGCAATTTTACATTTTGAGAGGTGTATTTCTTTATAGTTCTCTATATCAATTAGATGA
This sequence comes from uncultured Bacteroidales bacterium, assembly GCA_964465045.1. GTDB lineage: Bacteria > Bacteroidota > Bacteroidia > Bacteroidales > JAIPAH01 > JAIPAH01. The sequence continues at coordinate 3,985 of CAYXJS010000055.1, forward strand.
CCTCGGTCGAAATGACCTATATTTCGATAGTCAGAGGCAAAAGGGACGCGCTGACGCAATAATTTTCTCATTAAAGACGTCAGCGCGTCCCTTTTGCTTAGTGTGTAATCAAAACCCGGTCATTTCGAAGCATTAGATCAAAAAATTGCTCCACATCACATAATGACAATAATGAATCAATATCTTTTGCGGGGCTGTCCAAAAAGTCCGATTTTAAACCTGAGAAAACATATAGAAGTGGTCTATATACAAGATTTTGTCAAGAAATAAAGAGATGTTTTGATGTTAATTTTAACACTCTGATATTCAATTGTATAAGTAATTTTTCAACAATTTGTAAGTCATTGATATACAGCTTATTGAAAAGGTAAAATTGTTTCACGTGAAACATAAATATTTGGAATGCAGGTTATTAAATCGTATCTTAGCTTTGTAAATAAAAAGCTACGGTTATGGCCCAACAAGTCTTTAAAAACTACAACCAAAATCAAATGATGCTATTGCCTCCAAACCTGGATGAGCTTATTCCTGAAGGGCATATGGTCAGATTTATCAATAAAGCGGTCAATAGCATTGACACCACCGATCTGGTCAACGCTTATCAAGGCGGTGGCACAAGTGCATATCACCCGGTAATGTTGCTGAAGGTATTGGTCTACGCCTATACCAAGAAAATATTTACCGTGCGCCCTATTGCCGCTGCTTTGTGTGAGGACATCAACTTTATGTGGCTAACGGGTATGAACCGTCCTGACTTCAGGACAATCAATAACTTTCGCAGTGGAAGGTTAAAGCCTCATATCGAAAGCATTTTTACTTCTTTACTGGAGACCCTTATTGAACAGGGGTATATTAATTTAAAAAACTATTTTGTAGACGGCAGCAAGTGGGAAGCCAATGCCAACCTCCATAGCCATGTATGGGCCAAAAACACAGAGCGCTATAAAACCAAGACTCGTGAACGTATAGTTAAGTTGCTCAAAGAGATAGATGAATTGAACGAAGAAGAAAACCAGTATTATGGCGATAGGGACTTAGAAGAAAAAGGCGAAGGCAAAGACTTAAACAGCAAAGATGTAGAAGAAAAACTGGAAGACTTAAAAAAACAAGGTAGCCCAGCAAAAGAAACAGCAACAAGAGGACCATCAGCAGGAGAATAACCAGCAGCAAAACAACGAGCATGCGCATAATCAACAAGACAAAAGCCCATCTGCTAAAAAAGTACGGAAAAACATCAAAATGGTTGAAACGCGAATAGGCTGGATCGAGAAACGAGAGCTGAAGAAACTAAAAAAGTATGAAACCCAAGAACAAATACTCCAGGGACGCAACAGCTATTCAAAAACCGATACCGATGCGAGTTTCATGCGCATGAAAGACGACAGGTTAAGAGCGGGATACAATATCCTGCTTGGCAGTGAATCCTTGTTCGTGGTCAACTACAGCCTGCATCAAAATCCCGGAGAATCCGGACTATTCACCGCTCATATGAGCAAACTGCGTTTAGCTTTAGGCCGATTGCCGGAAAATATCGTGGGCGACAGTGCTTATGGTTCTCTTACAAACTATACTTACCTGGCCCAATACCAATTAGGCAATTACTTAAAATTTAATACCTTTCACAAAGAAAAGACACGTCAATACAACAACCCTTACCTTCGGGATAATATGGCATATGATGAAGAAAAGGACGAATTCACTTGTGAACAGGGGCGCAAGCTTCGCTATAAAGACAGCGAAACCCGTAAAAATGCCAATGGACAGGAAGTCACTTACCGTGTTTATGAGTGCGAGGATTGCAGCGAATGTCCGGCAGCCGCTGATTGCAAGAAATCAAGCCATTCGAACCGAAGCGTGAGGATAAATTGGCAGTTAGAGTCATATAAACAACAAGCGCGCGACAACCTGCACAGTCCAACAGGGAAAGCCTTAAGAAAACAACGTAATTATGATGTGGAAGCCGTCTTTGGCCTCTTAAAACATAACATGGGACACCGACGGTTCTACTTGCGCGGATATGATAAAGCATCCCTGGAGTTCGGGCTACTATGCTTTGCCTCCAACATCAAATTATGGTTCGAACGCATGAATGCTCACTTAAATCAAACAGCAAACAAACAAGCTGAATCATTTTTCACGGGTAGCTGATTGTAAGCGTTCAAACTTATTGTTTAAAATTATATATCATACATTTGTTCCTGCTTAAAGAGTAAAGACGCTTTTTGGACAGCCCCGGTTTGTATGGCGGTTGCAACATAACCGTTCACTGAAGTGAACAGCCTGCCCCGCAGTATTGCGGGGGCAAAGGATAGTAAAACACTGAAATACAAATCTTAGAATAATGTTGTCATTGGTAAGGAGCTGAGCCATTATTATTTAGAGCAATACTTAAGTCATCTGCGAAGTGCCTGACGGAGACCCGCCTGTACCGAATTCCGAAGCATCGGGATTCGGGCGGGAATCTATTATTTTCAAATTTTATTTCAATAAGTAACTATCGTTACACCTCTATAATTTTTTTTCATTTTTAACGACACGACACAACCAAAGGGTATGAATCACTAAATCATACCAACATGAAAAAATATGTATTGTTAATGGCTTGTCTTGCGCTTGTTCTCGGCACAGCAGCACAGCGTTCAGCCAAGCGCAAAGCTTCCCCCTCAGTAACTGAAGGCTATTACCGGATTAAAACTGCCGCCAGCGATAAATATATGGACGTATCAGGTTATGGCACGGCTGCAGGCACAAAAGATACGCATGTAAAATTATGGGATATGGACGACGGTTGGGATCGTATCGTTCAACTCACGCATGCAGGAGAGGGTTATTATGTGGTTTCTCCTGCCCATTGCCCGCATGTGTGGGATATTGAAGGAGGCGCCGGAGCTAAGCATAACGGCGCTAAGCTACAGTTGTGGGACAACAAAAATCAATCCAATCAGAAATTCAAATTCATAGCCGCTCCCGGCCAAAACACTTACTACATCAAAGCCAAGCATTCCGGTAAATACCTTGATGCTGTTAACGCGTGTATTAATGAAAACGGATGCGTCATCCAGCAATGGGATTATCATGGAAGAACAGATCAACGCTGGGTTTTGGAGCCTTACAACGAATACGTTGACAAGCTCTATTCAGGTACGTTTCATATCAAGAATGCATACAGTAACAAATACTGGGATATTAGCGGTACAGGATGGTCAACCAATGCTAACTCAAAGCAAATCCAGATTTGGGACCTGGATGACGGGTTAGACCGGAAAATTAAATTCATTCCCTCGGGCGACGGTCCGTATTATTACCTTGAATTCCAGAATGGAGGCCGCTTTGCCGATGTGCAGGGAGGCAATAAGAATAAACGAGCCAGAATTGTTTTATTTGACCGCAAACTAAACGATAATCAAAAATTTAAGATAGTACCGGTTGCACCGGACAAGTTCGTTTTTGTTGCAAAGCACAGCAATCGTGCAATAGATGTTATTGGAGGTAAAATCCATGACAATGGGGCGGATTTGCATCAGTGGGATACACATAAAGGCAAAAGCCAGCAGTGGAAATTGATTCATGCCGACGGCCCTAAGAAAAAACAGCCCTTCAAACACGCTGAAATGAAAGGGCCAAGACCATTATCGGATTAGAGTTAAGCATAGAAGGCCATGCTTTAAGAAGGGGTATTCACAAACTGGCTGAACTTAAGCAGTGCCATACAAACATCGTTTTTTACTGTTACGTTAAAACTGCTTAAATCTTTCTGCATTGCTTTTTTCCGTCATGATCTTTTCGGACTTTTGCAAAAAAAAAGCAGGCAGGTCATGAGTGAGCGTAAACGTTTGGTTTGGAATGAGATAATAAGCTATTCGATTATTACAACAGGACTTTTTATCAGTTCGCTGGGATGGACGGCTTTTCTTATTCCTTCTGATATAATCGGGGGTGGTATAACGGGTCTTGCCGCAATTGTATTCTTTGCTACCGGTATTCCGGTAGGCCCTACCAATTTAGCTATCAATGCTGTACTAATCATTATTGCCTTTAAATCGCTGGGTAGAGGCTTCGGTTTTAAAACCATTTATTCTTTTACGGTATTGTCTGTGTTTCTAACGATTTTGCAATCAGTAATAACCGAACCTGTAGTTGACGATCGCTTTTTATCTGCCATTGTAGGTGGTATTTTAGGTGGCGGCGCTATAGGCATTATTTTTACGCAGGGAGGAAGCACCGGTGGAACGGAAATTATTGCCATGCTTGTCAATAAAAAAAGAAATATTAGCCCGGGCAAGATCATTTTAGCGGCAGACGTGGTAATTATTGCATCCTCTTATCTTGTATTCGGAGAAATTGAAGCTATTGTTTACGGATATGTAACTATGGGTGTGGTTTCGTATGTAATTGACCTGACACTTACCGGAAATCAGCGCTCGGTACAGCTTTTTATTTTCAGCAAGCATTCTCAGCGCATCGCTGATGCCATTGGCCGCGATATTCAACGTGGTGTAACTATGGTAAAAGGGAAGGGATGGTATTCTAATAAAGATTTTGATATTGTGATGGCGGTAGTCAGAAAAAGAGAATCAACGCATATTTTCAGGATGGTGAAGGATATTGATGATGAAGCTTTCATATCAGTAGGAAGCGTTATGGGCGTTTACGGCAAGGGATTTGACCAGCTTAAATTAAAACCAAAAAAGCAAAAGCCCGGCAAAGGTGTTTCTTTATCTTTGTAAGCAAAAGGAAATGGCTCTTTTGGAAAGAAATACCTGGAAAAGGTGGTTGTCATGGTTTGATGAAATCTTGGTAGAATCGCGCGAAAGTTATCTAAGCGGCAAGGTAGAAGTAGCCTGGGTTAACGGTCGCAAAGTACTGAACAGCGAAAGAGCTAATTATTCATTCGGAACGCTTTACCGCGTTTTTCAGAAGACCTTTAAAATGATTCACTTCGAGAAGAAGGCTTTTCGCAAAATTTTAATACTGGGCTACGGAGCGGGTGGAACAGCTCAGATTTTACGTGAGGATTATGCGTTTAAAGGCATTATTCACGGCGTGGAGCAAGACCCGGAAATCATCAAGTTAGCCAAAAGCCATTTCCCTCAAGGGTATGCTTCCGCAGATAGGATTTTTGAAGCAGATGCTGAACAGTTTATTGCAAGCTGCAGGCCAGATTCTTATGACTTAGTTATTTTTGATGTGTACGTAGATTTGTATATTCCGGAACATTTTCAGCAGCCTGCTTTTATTGATGCTCTTGACGCTGTTATACGTAAAGAAGGAATGCTAATTTATAATAAAGTCATCTCAGGCAATCCTGACAAGCGTCTTGTGCGGGAACTGCACGAGGCAATGCGTTTGAGGTTTTCTTCAGTACAAAAACTTACGCGGGGTTTGCAGGAAAACCTTATGTTTGTATGCCGAAAATAATATCCTTATGAGCCTTGAAAAATACAGCCGAAAGATTGCCGGTGAACTCGGATTAAGGGAGCAACAGGTAGAAAACACACTTGACCTTTTAGCTTCAGGAGGTACAATACCGTTTATCTCCCGATATCGTAAAGAAGCTACCGGTAGTCTGGATGAAGTGCAAATTACCGCTATTCGCTACAACATGGAACGGCTAAAAGAAGTAGATAAACGGAGAGAGGCGATAATCAAATCACTGAAGCAACAGGAATTGCTCACTTCTGAGCTTCAAAAGCAGCTTAAAGCTGCGGAGACGCTCACTGTTTTAGAAGACATTTATCTGCCTTACAAGCCAAAACGAAAAACCCGCGCTACCGTAGCCCGGAATCGCGGGCTGGAACCACTTGCCAAATGGCTTTTGCATAACGAGAAACCCCATCCGGAAGTAAAAGCCAGGGAATTCATTCATCCCGATAAGGAAGTAACCAATGCAGAAGACGCATTGCAAGGTGCCCGCGATATTATTGCAGAATGGATTTCGGAAAACAAAACCGTCCGGTCAAGACTTAGAAAATTGTTTTTTGAAAGCGGAGAGTTGATTTCTGCCGTAATCAAAAGCAAGCAGGAGGAGGCAACTAAGTATGAAACCTATTTTGGTTATCGCGAACAAGTAAAAAAATTACCGTCGCACCGGATACTGGCCATGCTGCGTGGAGAACAGGAAGGTTATTTAAGGTTGCGTGTGCAGGTGGATGAGGATGAGGCCTTTCAATACACAGCGCCGGTTTTTGTTAAGCCGGGATGTGCTAAAGAACAGGTTTCTATAGCTATGTCCGATGCATATAAACGGCTTTTGCAACCTTCTATGGAGAACGAAGTAAAGACGTATCTGAAAAAACAGGCTGATGATACCGCGATTAATGTTTTTGCCGGTAATCTCCGCCAGTTGCTGTTGGCATCACCATTAGGAGAAAAAAATATTTTGGCAATCGATCCCGGTTTCCGGACCGGATGCAAAGTGGTGTGCTTAGACCGCAACGGGAACCTGCTGTATAATGAGACTATTTACCCCCATCCGCCACAGCGCGATATAAAAACAGCGTCTAAAAAAATTCAATCACTTGTAAAGGCTTATAAATCTGAGGTGATTGCCATAGGAAACGGTACAGCAGGACGAGAAACAGAGCATTTTATCCGGAAAATACGTTTTGATGAGGATATTACGGCCGTCATGGTGAATGAAAACGGGGCTTCGGTTTATTCTGCTTCCTCGCTTGCCAGGCTGGAATTTCCGGAATATGACGTTACCGTTAGAGGAGCGGTTTCTATAGGCCGGCGTGCAGCAGACCCATTGGCAGAACTGGTGAAAATTGATCCCAAGTCCATTGGCGTAGGTCAATATCAGCATGATGTAGACCAAAAAGCTTTGGGCAATGCGTTGAAAGATACGGTGGAATCATGTGTCAATGCCGTAGGTGTGGATATAAATACGGCCAGCAAAGAACTCTTAACTTATGTGGCCGGAATCGGCCCGTCTCTGGCAAGTAACATCATTGAATACAGAAGGGAACAGAGAAGCTTTAAAAGCCGGGCTGAAATAAAGCAGGTTCCGCGCTTTGGCGATAAAGCCTTTGAGCAATCTGCCGGGTTTCTGAGAATTCAGGACAGCAAAAACCCATTAGACTCCAGCGCTGTACATCCAGAAAGTTACCATTTGGTAGAAAAAATGGCTCAATCCGTGAATGCCTCGGTCAAGGATTTGATAGAAAACGATGCGCTGCGCAAGCAGATTAAGCTGGAGGATTTTGTAACCGATAAAACCGGCTTGCCTACCCTGAGAGATATCATGGAAGAGCTTGAGAAACCGGGCCGTGATCCACGTCAACCGTTTGCGAGTTTTCAGTTTGATGAGAATGTGAGAAAGATAGAGGATGTAAAGGAGGGAATGCGGCTTCCGGGCATTGTTACAAATATTACGGATTTCGGGGCTTTTGTGGATATTGGTGTGCATCAGGATGGCCTGGTGCATATCAGTCATCTTGCCAATCGTTTTGTAAAAGACCCGAATGAAGTGGTCAGGTTGAATCAGCAGGTTAATGTGAAGGTGATTTCGGTCGATATCCCGCGAAAGCGGATACAATTATCAATAAAAGAAGCTTGAGAATACACTGAAATATCATTTTTTCCGTTAAAATTGAAAAATCAATAAAATGAGAAGAGGTTTCTATTTGGTTTTATTTATTGTAGCGCTAAGCGCTTCGTCTGCTCACAGTCAGCAGATTAAAGCAGCTTTGCTGGGTGGAATGAACCTGGCGCAGGTCGACGGGGATGAAGTGTATGGATTTTACAATTCAGGACTGAACCTGGGTGTGCAGGCTTTAGCGCCTTTAGGGAACAACTTTTTTTTAACAGTGGAAACCAATTTCAATCAAAAGGGAGCCTACCAAGGTAAACAATCGATTGACTCGCTTACGCGTGAATATGATTTGACGTTGAATTATGCTGAAGTGCCTGTGATATTGCATTATAACGACAAGAATATTTTAACTGCAGGTGTGGGGTTCGCCTATGGAAGGCTTTTGAATGCCACAGAAATTGAACATAGTGGAAACGTGCCGCCATATACGGAAACGCAGGAGTTTAATCAGAATGACTGGCTGGCTTTGTTCGATCTGCAGTTCAGAGTGTACGAGCGTTTCTATGCCAATTTCAGGTACAGTTATTCTATAGTTCCGGTCAGGGAAAGGGAATTTTCATCCATTGGCGCTGATAACGAATGGAAACGAAAGCAATATAACAATACGCTGATGTTGAGGGTCAGTTACCGTATCAATGAAAAACCGGCGACAAAAAGGGACGCTGAACAGTAGGAGAAACTCATGGCAAGGCTGAAAACTTGAATTAATCGATATGCATTTATTTTATACACCTGACGTTTCCGGAGATTTTTATACCCTTGAAAAAGAGGATTCGCGTCATTGTATCCGGGTTTTGAGGTTGGATGTGGGAGATAAGATCACCTTGACGGACGGGTTCGGATTTTGGTATGATGCAGAGATTGTGGAGCCCGACCCCCAAGCCACTGCCGTAAAAATTATCCAAAAATCGGCCAAAAAACCTTTGCCGTACAAAGTGCATCTGGCTGTTGCGCCCACCAAAAACATCAGCCGCACAGAATGGGCTGTGGAAAAATGTACTGAATTGGGCATAAGTCGGATTACTTTGCTTAATTGTGAACATTCTGAACGGAAAACAGTAAAAGTACCACGGCTTGAAAGAATCATTACAGCGGCTATGAAGCAATCGTTAAAAGCGTACCGCCCGGCGCTGAAACCGATGGTTTCGTTTAAGGCTTTCATAGAACAACCTTTTCAGGGTCAGAAGTTTATTGCTTATCTGGATAAAGAATATGATAAGCATCTTGTTAAACACGTTGAACCACAAGAGGATGTGTTGGTTTTAATTGGTCCGGAAGGTGATTTTAGCGAGGATGAAGTGGGAATGGCTATTGAAAAGGGGTTTGTGCCGGTAAGCCTTGGCACTGCAAGGTTGCGCACAGAAACGGCAATGGTTGCAGCGTGTCATGCCGTACATTTAGCAAATCAATCAGGGATAACCTGGAAAATATCAGCAAAGGAAAAGCGATGAAAAAAATGAAGTTAGGTATTGGAATTATATTTATAGCAGTGTTGTTGCAGCCCATCATATCTGTAGGGCAGGAGAAATTGCGAATTGGATTGATGAAATACGACGGAGGAGGAGACTGGTATGCAGATCCTACCGCGTTGCCCAATTTGATTTCCTTTTGTAATGATGAACTGAATATGAATCTTCATTCTGATTATGATGTGGTAGAACCATCAGGTAAGGATATTTTTAATTACCCGTTTATCCATTTAACCGGGCATGGCAATGTGTATTTTAGTGAGTTTGAAGCTGAGAATATCCGTAATTATTTGCTTTCAGGGGGATTCCTGCATATCGATGATAACTATGGTTTGGATAAACACATCCGCCGGGAGATGAAAAAAGTTTTTCCTGATAAAGAGTTTGTAGAACTTCCTCATGATCACGCCATTTATAATCAGAAATATGTTTTTGATCAAGGTCTTCCGAAAATCCATGAGCATGACGGCAAACCGCCGCAGGGTTTTGGAATCATCCATGAAGGCAGGCTGGTAGCCTTTTACACCTACGAAACGGATTTATCTGATGGCTGGGAAGACCCGGCAGTGCACAATAATCCGCCGGAAAAACGGCAAACCGCATTGCAAATAGGAGCCAACATCATTCAGTATGCTTTTATGAACCGGTAAAACCAGGTATGGTAAAACCGGATATATTATGGTTTGGTAGATATGCGATTAATCGCGTATCTACCAAACCAAACCAAATCTGGTTATAATCGTTTTTGAAACTATATAACCTTTCGATGTAATTGCATTATATGCGTATCTTTGTATCAAATCAATATCATGGAAATCTTTTTCGGCACAAAAGAAGAAAATAATTCAAGACGTCAGGAGGAGTTCCTAAAGCTGACACCGGCTGAGCGGATTGAATCTTTTTTGCGGGATGCAGAAGTTTTCGCCAGCCTGCCAGAGAAACAGCGTAAACCCCACCCGAATGATAAAAAAGGCAATTTTGTAATTGATATGACTGATGCAAAATTTTTTCAACAATAAAGTCCTTAAATTTATAGAAGCCTGTAATCAGTTTGATGTGAGGATGATTCTGGTTGGTGGTGTAGCTGTAAATTATTATGGATATAAACGTCACTCGGCGGATATTGATTTCTGGATTGATCCCGATCCTGCTAACATGGAAAATCTGCTTAGGACTTTTCAGGCGTTGGGTTATGATATCCAGAAATGGCCTGAAGAAGTGTTGATTCAAAGACAGAATATCTCTGTAAAAATCAGTTCGGAACTTGAATTAGAGCTGCTTACCAGGTTTAACCCTGGAATTTCTTTTGATAAAGCATTTAAGAAATCAGATAAAGTTGAATTGGCCGGCCATGAGATGTATAGTTGGAACATCATTGCTTTTGATGATTTAATAAATAGCAAAATCCAATCCCGACGCGAGAAAGACAAACTTGATCTTCAAGTATTGCAAAAATTACGAAAGCAGAAATGAGTTCAGTTTAATAAGTTTGTATGTTTTTAGGTTAGTAAGTTATTTATTTGATAATCAATAACATAAAAAAATCAGGTTTGATTCATAACATTCACAAAATCAAATAATTATAAAATTCTACAAATTTTGGGTCCTTTTTATTCCTCAGCAAAAATAGTTGCGCTAAACAAAAAATAACTGCTTAAAAGGCAATTATAACATGTTCAACCCTTCTCAGGGTTGTTGAGTGGTGGGCTGCTATTATTTCCACGGGTTTCACCCGCGGTTTATGCCGTTCATCCACTTCGTGGATTTTTACAATCTTTCATGATTGTAATGTTTATATCGCCGCAGGCGATGAACATCATTAACCCAGTATGAAATGCTGGGTTGATGCTGTGATGTCACTCTTGCAATCCTGAAAGGGATTGAATATGATGTGTACCGGGCACGTAGCAAACCTAACGGGTGCGTGAAGCGGATTCACAAGTCCC
>CAYXJS010000056.1:0-13237 GCA_964465045.1 uncultured Bacteroidales bacterium
ATATATATGATGAAATAAATAATAATAGATCAAGCAGTGAGGCCTCATTATTAATAAAGAGTTCATGTTTTATTTTAATATTGGGGGGAAGTGGGATTTTTTATTAGCGTATTAATATAAAGTTAATTACATTTGTTAAAGAAGAGAAAATGCTATCTGCATGAATAAAATGTTAAAAAATAATGACATAAACCGATTGAGAAGCTATTCATCAGTCTTTTCTTCAACTTCATTTTCTAAAATCATCAAAGATGGAGATTTATCATTTATTGATGCAAGACTTCAAAGGTATGATAAAGAACTTCTAAAGACTGGTGAATTTTACACCTACATGGATTACCTTAGGTATATTTATCGCGAATTAGGAAAAAATTACCGGAATGAATATTATTATAAAAATACCTTCCTTAATAGCATGCTCCTACATTTTTATGGAATAAGCAATACTAATGCTATAAATGAATTCAGGGTAGGGAATTCCGTTGCAGATTTAGTATTGTTCAATGGTTCTTCAAAAGCTTTTGAGATAAAAACGGAGTTAGATTCAAGTAAGCGGCTGAAAGGACAAATAACAGATTACAGAAAAATTTTTGAAGAGAGTTATGTCGTAACTGATGAGTCATTAATCGAGAAGTATGCTAAAAAAGATCGTTCAGTTGGTATTATTGCATTGCGCAAAACTTCCCGCTCTGTGGACATGTATGAATGTCGTCAAGCAGAAAAAAATACAAATTTAGACCCAAGTACGCTTATGCGCTGTTTGAGAACACAAGAATACAAGAGTATTGTTAAAAAATATTATGGCGAATTGCCTGAAATGAATAGTTTTAATATGTTCAATATTTGTGCTGAAATGATTAAAGCAATACCAACTGATAAACTTTCAGTGTTATTTCTAAATCAGCTGAAAAAAAGAAAAACAAACACAGCCTTTTTAAAGGTATTCCATAAAGAGTTGAAGCAATTAGCCCTTGCTATGAATCTGGAGAAAAATAAATATGATATTTTAGTTAATTATCTGAATAGCCCAATAAATATTTAGCCTATGTACTTTCCTTACTTAAGAGGCCGGCAATTTGAATTAATCGCTTTGCGGGAATATGCCACACAAAAGGGCGATAAAAATTACGTACATCCAGTTATTGAACCCATGAGAAAATCGTTTAACAGTCTTAAAAAAGCGCTCATCCAATTTAAAGAAAATGATCTGTCTTTTTCTTTAATACTAAACCCTCAGGTTGGTGAGCTGGCTGGTAGTAAAGATTCTTTTACCAATGAATTGAAAGAGGAATTATCTGATGCGGATTGGCATCCGACTTTTATAGTTAAAAATAATATTGAGAAAATAAAGACAGCTATTAAGTCTGGTGGATATTCAAAGAATGTAATGCTAATATGTTCAAAAATGGTGGATACCGGTTCTGAGTCCTTCCTAGAATTGGCTAAAGAAGACTGCATAAAATATATTATATCTGAGGAAAATAAGACTTTGAAAAGAAAATTAAAAAGTTCCGACAAAAAGATAATTCTATTAAATGATTGTTTTGAGCCACGAAAGCCTAATAGTGAATACCTTAACATACCGGAGGAAAAGTTTACGGAGGAGCATCTCTTCTTTAAAGAGGAAGGTTATTCCGGTTTTTCTGATTATACAACTGTTTCAAGTGAGTTTTCGGAAGGTGGCACCACTCCTTTTGCTGTAGCAATTCATATTACATATCAAAAAGAAAATGAGGAAATCTGGATTCGACATTTCACATCTGAATCTAACGAAGACAGAGCAAATATTCAAGGGAAGTTTGCAGAAGCCGCTGAAAAGGCGGTTAAATTCATTAATAATAAAGATATACAAACCTATTCGGCCAATGAGCTAAAAAATTATTTCAATGAAAAAAAATATCCGGGATTAGGAATGGTGAAAAAAATATCTATTAAACATCATATTGAACTAATCAATTCCATTTTATAGTAATTAGTAAAATGAATGTTTGTGGTAAGTGTTTTAATGATTTCGAGTTAAAAAGCCATATTGATGCGTTTTCACAAGAAACCGGGAAATGCTCCTTTTGTGGTCATGACTCCGTGCCTGTTTTAGGTATTGACGAACTAATGGACTTTTTTATTGAATTTTTAGGGCTATTCCAAAAAGACGATTCAGGAGTCTCGTTACCTGAAATCCTTCAAGAAGACTGGAACCTATTCTCAAGCAAAGAAATTGCTTCAAAAATACTGCCTGTGATCCTGAGGGACACTGATCTATTCAAAGAGCAAAAAATATCAGATATTTATGTGCGGTATATTAATGAAATAAATGACGTTATTTCATATTGGGATCATCTAAAAGAAAGTTTAAAATGGGAACGCCGATTCATACTAGAGGTGGATAATTTGATTGATTTGGAATGGGATAAATATTTTGCTGAAACTATTTCTATATCGGAGGAAAGTGTCTTTTATAGAGCTCGAATACATTTTGATGAAAGTAAAAACACGTTTAGCAAAAAAAATATGGGAAGCCCTCCAAGGGAAAAATCATCTGAGGGCAGAGCTAACCCATTAGGAATCCCATATTTATATTTAAGTAAAGATATTAAAACCACCTTCTACGAAACAAAAGTGCTCCTCCATGATGAAGTAAGCCTGGGAAAATTTGCCCTAAAAGGAGGAAAAGAAATTAGTTTTGTGGATTTTACAGAAATTCCAAGTGCTTTTCTTGGTATGGGAGATATCCATAATTATTGTAAGAAAACCCAATTAAAGAAAAGAATAAGCAAGGATCTTTCTAAACCGATTCGAAGATATGATTCAACGATTGAATATGTGCCAACACAGTTTATTTGTGAATTTTTACGATATGTTATTGGTGCTGACGGTATATTATTTAATAGTTCCCTTAATCCAAAAGGGCAAAATGTCGTTTTATTCAATGAAGAGATAGTAGAATGCATTGATGTAAGAAAATATAGAGTTTCAGATATGGATATTTCATTTGAAAAATTACCGGTAGCGAAATAGTATGTAGCTATTATCTGAGAAACATTTTATTTCAATTTTATAAATTATTAATGCCCGCTTCAACCAATACACCTCAATTATGTCGCAAAAGTCGCCAATCTTTGCTACAAAAAAATGAAAATGGACTAAGTAGGTATTGTAATTAAGCAATTCAAGTTATTTTAGCGTAACTGATCCACAAAATGTCCAGTTTATTATAAAAAAAACTGGACATTTTATACCTTTGACTGGTAACGGCAAAACCATATAAATACTTGATAATATTTAAGATAAAGACTCAAGAGCGAAACAATAAAATGATATCACCTCAAGGGTTTTTCGGTAGCAGGTGAAAGGGGTGCCACTTTTAAAATGTCGCAAAAGCTATCAGTATTTGCGACATAAATTTCACAAATATTTACTAAATATGTGAAAAAAAGTTAGGGTTCAAGACAATGGAAAACATTGAGTATAAAAATGAAAACTAAATGACAAAATATGCCTGAAACCAATCACATAGAGAATAATTCATCACTGTCCAAAGCACTGGATTTTGAAATGGAAATAGTTGCTTTTCTAAACTACTGTGAAGGAGGGGTAATTTATATTGGTATTGATAAATTGGTTTGTCTTGGTAAAAAACGATTTAGAAGAGCTTTCAAGCGCTTAAAAACAACAAAACATGAATAAAAAAAGCGACATTCTCATATATCAAAGCCACGACGGCAACATCAAAATAGATGTACGCTTGCAGGAAGAAACCGTTTGGCTTACGCAAGCTCAAATGGGGCAATTGTTTGGCAAAGATAAGCGTACCATTTCAGAGCATATCCGGAATATTTTTAACGAAGGTGAACTGGACAAAAATATGGTTGTCCGGAATTTCCGGACAACCACTCAACATGGTGCTATTCCAGGGAAAACCCAGGAACATGAAGTGAAAAGCTATAATCTGGATGTCATTATCTCAGTCGGTTATCGTGTTAAATCGCACCAGGGTACTCAGTTTCGAATTTGGGCAACTCAGCGCCTGAAAGAATACATCATTAAAGGATTTACTTTAAACGATGAACGTTTTGAATCCGGAAATTCGATGAATTATTTCAATGAGTTGCAGGAACGTATTCGAAAAATACGATTGTCCGAACGCTTTTTTTATCAGAAAATTAAAGATATATACGCCACCAGTATCGACTACAATCCAAATGATGAAAGGACCATTGCTTTCTTTAAAAAAGTTCAGAACAAACTCCTTTGGGCGATTAGTCAGCAAACCGCTGCAGAATTAGTTTATCGCAGGGTGGATGCATCCCTTCCGTTTATGGGGATGCAATCTTTTGATAAAAAAGACCTCGAGCAGATAAAGAAATCAGATGTAAGTATTGCGAAAAACTACCTCACAGAGCAAGAAATGAGACTATTAGGCCTTCTTGTAGAACAATACCTTGCTTTCGCAGAAACCATGGCCGAACAACAAACCCCCATGTATATGGACGATTGGATTGAGAGGCTGGATGTTATTCTAAAGATGAATGGAAGGGAGTTACTTGATCATGCCGGTAAAATCAGTCATCAAATGGCACTGGAAAAATCGTCAGAAGAGTATGAAACATTTAAAGAACAACGTAAAAAGTTGAAGCGGGAAGAAAGTTTGAAAGAAATTGAGGAGGACATTAAAAAGCTAAAGAAAAAATGAAATTCACCGAATCCAGATTAGAACAGGCCATTACCGAACTTCTCGGTGCTCAGGGTTATCCATTCACACCCGGTGCTGATATTGCACACGGTGAGGATGAAGTGCTGATTGAAGAGGATTTAAGAAAATATTTGTTCGAAAAATATCAACACGAAAAACTTAGGGCCAACGAAGTGGACCAGGTGATTCTGAAGCTTAAAAGCTATGCGTCTTCTGATCTTTATGAGAGCAACAAAGCCATAATGCGGCTGGTTTCGGAAGGGTTTATTCTGAGACGTGAGGATTACCACCAAAAAGATCTCTATGTGCAGTTGATAGATTATTCCGGTTTACCGGAGTTCCATCAGCCCGACAGCCAAAACCTGCCCAGCATTGCCACTGAAAACGATCCGGAGTACCTGAAGGATAATAATATTTACCGGTTTGTAAACCAGTTTGAGATAACGGGTTATGAAAAGCGCATCCCCGATGGCATCCTTTTTATCAATGGCCTGCCGGTGGTGGTTTTCGAGTTTAAAACTGCCATAAAAGAAAACACCACCATTCACGACGCTTATGTGCAACTAACCACCCGCTACAAAAGAGATATTCCGGAGCTTTTTAAATACAATGCATTTTGTGTGATCAGCGATGGTGTAAACAACAAGTCCGGCTCCTTCTTTGCCCCTTACGAGTATTATTATGCCTGGCGTAAGATTGAAGGCAAGGATAAAGAGGTGGATGGCATCGACTCCTTGCATTCGATGATAAAAGGAATGTTCGATAAAAACCGGCTGCGCGATATCATCCGTAATTTCATTTTGATGCCCGACAGTTCCACAAAGAATGAAAAGATATTGTGCCGCTACCCGCAATATTATGGTGCCAAGAAGCTGTTTCAAAACATCATAGAACATCAGAAACCCGATGGTGACGGAAAAGGCGGCACTTACTTTGGCGCTACCGGAAGTGGAAAAAGCTACACGATGCTGTTTCTGACCCGCCTGCTGATGCGGAGCAAGCTGCTTTCCAATCCAACCATCGTACTTATTACTGACCGTACCGACCTGGACGATCAGCTTGCCGAACAGTTCACCAATGCCAAAGAATTCATAGGTGACAGCAATGTGATTAGTGTGGAAAGCCGCGAGGACCTGCGCCAGCGTCTCCGTAAACTCAAAAGTGGAGGGGTTTTCCTGACCACCATCCATAAATTTACAGAAGACACCCATTTGCTAACTGAACGGAGTAATGTAATCTGTATCTCAGACGAAGCCCACCGCAGCCAGGTAAACCTGAAACAAAAAGTGAAAGTAACCGACAGCGGCGTGAAGAAAACCTATGGCTTTGCCAAATACTTGCACGATTCGCTTCCCAACGCCACCTATGTGGGCTTTACCGGCACACCTATCGACGACACCATTAATGTGTTTGGAAAAGTAGTGGATGCCTACACCATGACCGAATCGGTAAAGGATGGCATTACTGTAAAGATTGTTTATGAGGGCCGGGCGGCTAAGGTGTTGCTCAACAACAGTGAACTTCAGAAAATAGAAGAGTATTACAACCAGTGTGCTGAAGAAGGTACCAACGATTACCAGATAGAAGAAAGTAAAAAGGCTGTCACCAACATGAACGTGATTCTTGGTGATCCGGATCGTTTGAAAGCACTTGCTGAAGATTTTGTAAATCATTACGAAAATCGAATTAACGAAGGGGCATCCGTAAAAGGAAAGGCGATGTTTGTTTGCAGCAACAGAACCATTGCCTTCAATTTCTACAAAAACCTTATTGCATTACGTCCGGAATGGGCTGAAGTGAGAACCGCCGTGCCTGAAGCAAAACTTACCGCGCAGGAGAAAAGAGAAATAAAACCCATGTCCATGGTCAAGATGGTCATGACCCGCGGACAGGATGATCCGAAGGAATTGTACGATATGATCGGAACAAAAGAATACCGGAAAGAGCTTGACCGGCAGTTTAAAAACGAAAAGTCAAACTTTAAAATAGCTATTGTAGTAGATATGTGGCTTACCGGATTTGATGTTCCTTTCCTTGATACCATTTACATCGACAAGCCCATTCAGCGCCATAACCTGATACAGACTATTTCAAGGGTGAATAGAAACTTTAAAGGCAAGAAAAAAGGGCTGGTGGTGGATTACATCGGCATCAAGAAACAAATGAACATGGCGCTGGCCCACTACAACAAAAAGGACAGTTCTAACTTTGAAGATATCGAACAGTCGGTGGTGGTGGTAAAAGATCATCTTGATCTATTGTCGAAAATCTTCCACAAGTTCGACAGCAGCAAGTATTATCACGGCAGCCCGGTAGAGCAGCTTAACACACTCAATATGGCTGCAGAGTACGTTCAGGTAACCCAGGATTTGGAGAAGCGGTTTATGTTTCTGGTAAAAAGACTTAAAGCTGCATATGATATCTGCGCTACCAGCGAACTGCTTTCGCAACAGGAGAAAGACCAGGTACATTTCTATCTGGCCGTCCGCTCCATCGTGTTTAAGCTCACTAAAGGCTCAGCTCCTGACACAGCCCAGATGAACCAAAAAGTCAGGGACATGATCACAAACGCCCTCACCAGCGAAGGCGTTGAAGAAATTTTCAAACTTAACGACGACAAAAACAGCGAAACAGACATCTTTGATGAGGATTACCTGGCCAAAATCAACAAGATTAAACTTCCGAACACCAAAATAAAACTGCTTCAACAATTGCTGAACAAGGTTATCGAAGAGTTTAAGAAGGTGAACAGAGTTAAAGGCATCGACTTCACTGAAAAAATGCAGCAACTGGTCAACAAATACAACGAGAGAAAGGAGTCTGACGTACTTAGAAGCGAGGTGCTTGAAGATTTCACCGATGAAATCATCGACCTGTATCACGCACTCAAAAGAGAGAAAGCATCTTTTAATGAAATGGGAATCGACTTTGAGGAGAAAGCATTTTATGATATCCTGAAAAGCCTGACCGTAAAGTATGACTTCGATTATCTGGAAGAAAAGCTTATCAAACTCTCAAAAGCAGTAAAGGAAGTGGTTGATGATAAAGCCAAATATACCGACTGGAGCAAAAGAGATGATATCAAAGCCGAACTTAAAGCCGACCTGATTGTGCTGCTGGCCGAAAACAACTACCCTCCCATCGATCGCGATGAGGTATATAAAGAAATATTTGAGCAGGCAGAGAATTTCAAAAAGTATCAGAGATAATAACAAAAGCAGTCCTCCGGTAAACTTAGTCTCCTTTTTTCTTCACTAAGAAAAATACCCTGCAAAATAATCAGCCGTCAGACCCATTTTTCTAAAAAACCTTAAAAACCGATAAATTAGATAAATTTGCAAGCGGAAAAACAGTAAACCAAACTAAGATGGTTCAGGCACAGGATATACATAAATCTTTCGGGGATGTTGAGGTTTTAAAGGGAGTAGACCTGGAAGTGTCTTCCGGAGAAATTATTTCTATCGTAGGCGCTTCGGGTGCAGGCAAAACGACATTATTGCAGATTTTAGGCACTTTGGATAAACCCGACCGGGGGAATATCCTTATCAACAATCAAAACGTATCTGCACTCAAAGCAAACCAGCTTGCCGCATTCAGAAACAAGCACATTGGTTTTATATTTCAGTTTCATCACTTGCTGCCTGAATTTACAGGCATTGAAAATATCTGCATCCCGGGTTTTATTGCCGGTCGCGATCCAAAAGAAGTTGAAGATAAAGCCACAGAGCTGGCCGGGTTTTTAGGCCTTTCTGAAGTAGCCAACAAAAAGCCGGCACAACTCTCCGGCGGAGAGCAACAACGCCTGGCTGTAGCCCGCGCGCTGATTAACCAGCCGGATATCATCCTGGCTGATGAACCCTCAGGAAATCTGGATTCCAAAAATTCCCTTGAGCTGCACAAATTGTTTTTTACGCTCAGGGATCAGTTTCATCAAACATTTATTCTGGTTACACATAACGAACAACTGGCAGATATGGCAGACCGGAAAATAACCATTCAGGATGGGGTTATTTCGCAGTCATAAATAATCTTTTCGCTTTTTTTTCGTTTCATATGATAATTAATTTTCAGGGACATAAAATGGGTATTATTTCTAAATTCTTTTCGCCAGTCTTTTTTTCTGCTTTGATGATGATAAGCTCATCAGGTCTATCACAAAACCTGAGCGAGGCTGACTCTTTGCTCAGTGAGAACCGGTTTTCTGAGGCAATTGAGATAATGGAAAATGCCCTTCAGGCCAACCCCGATGACAAACAACTAAAAGGGGAAGTTGAAGAAGCCCGCCGGCTCAGGGAGGAAGCAGAAAAAAAATATGCCGATGCCCTCCAAGACGGACAACAGCTACTTCGCGAGGAGAAATACCAGCAAGCCCGTAAAGCTTTCAGAGAAGCACTGGAGCACAAGCCCAATGCGAGCTACCCGCAAATGAAACTGGATGAAATCAAAAAACTTTACAAAGATCCGCAAGAAGAAAAAGCATTTGAAGAAGCCGTGGAAGAAGCGGATGCACATATGAATGCCTTCAGATATGAAGCCGCATTGGAGCAATATCAGAAAGCTTTAGAGATAAAACCCAGAAATGTAGAGGCATTGAAGAAAGTAAAACAGGTTAAGAATTTTGTCTCAAAGCAAAAGGAAAGAGACCGCAACTACAGGCAATATGTAGAAAATGCCGAAAACTATTTTGAAGATGGCAACTATGAACGTGCCATGCTGCAATTTCAGGAAGCCCTCTTAATAAAACCCGATAAAAACCTCCCCAAAACTAAAATTGAAGAAATCAGGGGTTTGCTTGATGAAGAAAAACAAAAGACCCAAAAGTATGAAGAGCGCATTGAAATTGCGGACAGCTTGTATATGGCTAAACAGTTTTCAGATGCCAAAGAAGTGTACCGTCAAGCCCTGACGATTAAGCCTTCTGAGACGTATCCGGTAAACATGATCCGGAAAATAGACCCAAACCTGGATCAACCTGAACCGCTGAACACTGAATACCTCGCTTTGATAGAGCAGGCCGACCTGGCACTGCGAATCAAAGACTACGACGAAGCGCGTAAGATATACCGCAAAGCCCTGGAAATAAATCCTGATGAAGACTATCCACAACAAAAGTTAGATGAAATAGAAGATCAACTTGCCAAAGCTGAAGAACGTAAGGAAACCTATCAGGAATTGGTTCGTCAGGGCAAGGATGCTTTTGAAAAGGAAAACTACCCAGATGCAAAGCAAGCCTATGAACAAGCAGCACAGCAGTTTTCTGACAGCACGTATCCCCAGGAGCAAATTGCCGAAATTAAGCGTATTTTAGCCGGAAAAGAAGCCAATCAGCAGCGTTTCGACTCTTTGACAGCATTGGCAGAAACCCATTTTCAGCAAAACAAGTTCAATGAGGCATTAGCCAGCTACAAGGAAGCTAAAGCAATATTTCCCGAAAAAGGAGATATTGAAGAAAAAATCCGGGAAATCAATGACATGCTGGAAAATCAACAGGAAGAAGAACAGCAGTATCAAAGCATCATTGCCACTGCTGACAGCTTGTTCAATAAAAATAATTATCAGGACGCCACTGCATCCTATCGCGAGGCGCAAAACCTGAAACCGGAAGCAGAATACCCGGAGGAAAAAATTCAGAAAATCAATAAGCTTACAGCAGAAAACGAAAAAGCTGCAAAATACAACCAATTGATTTCTTCAGCAGAAACGTCTTTTGAGCAGGATAACCTTCAGCAAGCACGCAGCAAATACAAGGAAGCCTCTGAAGTGTATGCTGACAGCACTTATCCTCAAGAACAGATCGCCAGAATAGAGCGCATCACATCTGAAAAAGAAGCTGATGAACGCCGCTTTGACTCATTAATTAACGTAGCAAACCGCTACTATGAAGACGAAGAATACAACAACGCACTATCAAATTATGAAGATGCCAAAACGCTTTTCCCAAACAACAACATCACGAAAGAAAAAATAAGGGAAATAGACCGGATTCTGGATAAGCAGGAAGCCAGAGAAAAGGAATATGAGCAGATTGTAAACATGGCCGACAGTCTATACAACGCAGAAGCCTATCAGGAAGCAATTGCAGCGTATCAGGAAGCACAGGAAATCATACCCGAAAGGGATTATCCGTCTGAGCAAATCTCCAAAAGCAAGGATGTGATGGCCAATATCCGCGAGGAAGAAAGGATGTATAAACGCTCTATAGCAAATGCCGACAGTCTCTTTGAAGAGCAGAATTTTGAAGATGCAATTGCCTTTTATGAAGATGCCTTAGAAATCAAAGAAAATGATAGCTATGCGAAAAAACGCGTTACAGAAGCTCAATCGCAAATCGAGCACCGCGAAGAAAGTTTTAGAAAGGCCATGGAGCAAGGCAACAACTATTTAGAAAAAGAGGAATATCAAAAAGCGCTCAATGAGTTTGAAAAAGCATTGGCATTAAAGGAAGAAAACGAAGAAGCGATTCAAAAACGTAACGAAGCTCAGAAATCCCTGGAAAAAATCCGCCAGAAAATGCTGGCTGAATACAACGCCATCATCGAAGAAGCAAATTCACACTATGACAATAAAGATTTCAGCAAAGCCATTGAAAAGTATGAAGAAGCTGCTTCTGTTAACCCGGATGCTGACTATCCGCAAAAGCGAATTAAAGACATCCGCGAATGGCTGGCTGAACACTCTCTCCGCGAAATTGTCAATCAGCCGGTAGCTCTGGAAGGCAACTCAGAAAAAAAGTTTGACTTCCAGCCTATCACTTATCGCGATCGTGGCAATAATTTTATTGTGCTTACAGCCAGCAGAACCGGTGGCAGTACAAAAATTTTCCTGAATTATGGTGCAGGCGATCAAAGACACGGAGGTGTAGTGATTTCTAATGTCCCGGAGGGAGAAGCACGCCAGTTTGTATTTAACCTTACTGAACGCCGAAGCTGGCGTGAGAATGAAAACAACTGGATTTCCGTATATACTCAGGGTGGAGGCATATCTATCAACGGTCTGGATATTTCCAAAGGAGATTAGTAAATATTTTGTTATTTTGCAGCCAAACTTTTTTTCGCAAAGGAATGCGAAAAGGCAAAATAACAGCTATGGAGAATCACTTCGAATCGTTCAGGAAAAACATCATCGGGTTTGACCAAACCATTGAAACCCCTTTCGGAGAAAAACCGCTGATTTATGCTGACTGGATTGCCAGTGGACGACTGTATCGCCCCATCGAGGAAAAAATACAAAACACCTTCGGACCTTTCATAGGAAATACGCATACCGAAACAAGCGTTACAGGAACGCTTATGACGAACGCTTATCATCATGCTCAGCAAATTATCAAAAACCATGTAAACGCAGGAAAAAATGACGTCATTCTGTTTGCCGGATATGGCATGACGGCAGTAATCAACAAGATGCAACGCATTTTGGGACTGAAATCCTGTGGCATTATCGGGAAAAAAGATTGCCTCCAAAAAAGTGAAAAGCCGGTTATCTTCATCACTCATATGGAACACCATTCCAATCAAACATCCTGGTATGAAACCATTGCTGATGTAGAAGTAATTCAACCAGATAAAGACCTGCTGGTAGATTTGAACGACCTGAAGACCAAACTCAAAAAATACAAAGACCGCAAACTCAAAATAGGCTCCTTTACAGCAGCATCAAACGTAACGGGTATCGAAACACCATATCATCAGATGGCAAGAATAATGCACGAGGCAAATGGGTTGTGTTTTGTGGATTTTGCTGCCTCAGCTCCTTATGTCGACATTAATATGCATCCCGGTGATGAAATCGAAAAACTGGATGCCATTTTCTTTTCCCCGCATAAATTTTTAGGCGGACCAGGAACTTCAGGGGTTATGGTTTTTGATTCCAATATTTACAAAAACCCGGTGCCCGACCATCCGGGTGGCGGAACGGTAGACTGGACAAACCCATGGGGTGAATACAAATACATTGATGATATTGAAGCCCGTGAGGATGGTGGAACACCCGGCTTTTTGCAGGCCATACGCACCTCGCTGGCCGTAACACTAAAAAACCGCATGGACCCATATGCTATCCGTAAAAGAGAAGATGAAATCCTGGCAAAAGCTTTTGATCGGCTTCACAAAATTGACGGTTTAAATATCCTGGCGGATAACATGCATCATCGTCTCGGTGTTATCTCCTTTTATATTGATGATTTGCATTATAACCTGGGAGTAAAACTACTGAATGACCTTTTCGGGATACAGACCCGTGGCGGATGTGCTTGCGCAGGAACCTACGGGCATTACCTGCTGGGCGTTACTTATGAAGACTCGCATCAAATCACACAGCTCATTAATACCGGAGACCTCTCTAAAAAACCCGGATGGATTAGGGCTTCCCTGCATCCTACAATGACTGATGATGAACTGGAGCAGTTACTGCATGGCATAGAAGTAGTTGCCCGCGAACACAAAGACCTGAAAAAACATTATGTATACAACAAACATACGAACGAGTTTTATCATCATACCGAACCTAAAGACAAAACCGGGTATGTAAAAGCATGGTTTGATCTGTAAT
>CAYXJS010000056.1:13337-14983 GCA_964465045.1 uncultured Bacteroidales bacterium
ATCAATGACCAAAAATGACTACTTAATGACCACATATTAAATATTCATTCACAGAAAACCCGGAATTCTTGACTGCCAACTTCACCTAAACACCTAAACACTTACACACTTAAACACGTAAACAAAACATTCCCAACTTAAAAACTTACAAACGCATTAAACTGAACTTAAAAATGAAATTACCATATACGTTATCTCCCCTAAATCAATTTCCGTAAAAGCTCTGATTGCAAATGAGCAGAGTTATGATTATTTTTGTAGGAAATAAATTTTAAAAAGATGAAAAAGAGTTTATTATTTATAGCAGCGATGATGCTTCTGGCGCCATTTAGCATGGCTAAAAGCCTGCAGGCTCATCTTTCATATGCCACCTTTTTCTCAACAGAAGACGGTTCATATATAGAAACCTATTTATCTGTTAACCCGAACAGCATAAAATATGCAGAAACCGAAGACGGAATGTTTAAAGCCGCACTGGAGATTAAAATGGAGTTTAAGCAGGAAGACAAGATTATCGCTTTTGATAAGTATATTTTACACAGCCCGAAGGTTGCTGACACTGCTAACCTCAAAGAGCATTTGCTGGAGCAAAAACGCTTTGCATTGCCGTCAGGAGAATATAACTTTGAAATCTCAATAGCAGATGCAAACAGCAGCAATAAACCCTTTAAGGCTTCTGAAAAAATTAACCTGGATTATAATGCCGATCGTATTGCATTTTCTGACATGCAAATGATAGATAATTACAAACCCACGGAAGAGGAAAACATTTTAACTAAAAGTGGTTATGATTTGGTGCCCTACCCTTCCAATTTCTACCCTGAAAACAAAAAAGAAATTATTTTTTATAATGAATTATACAACACCAGCAATGCATTAGGAGATGATGGTCAATTCCTGCTGAAGTATTACCTGCAACCGGTTTACACTGGGCAGCCCATGGAAGAATACATGAAAATCAGGAGAATGAACAGCCGGAAGACACATTCATTATTTCATAAATTTGATATACAGGATCTGCCATCAGGAAACTACGAGTTGATTATGGAAGTATTTAACAGGGAAAACGAGCTCATTGCCTCAAAATCTGCATTTTTCCAGCGGAGCAATCCCTCAGTGAAAATTGATATCACAGATTTAGCCAATGAAGATATCGATGAAACATTTGCATCCAAATATGAAGATAAAGAGCAACTGAAGGAATACATCAGGGCCCTGGAACCGATTGCAAATAATAACGAGAAGTTCTTTATTCAAAACAATCTGAACCAGCAAGACCTGAAAACACTGCAAGCCTATTTGTATCAGTTTTGGGTGCAGCGCGATCAGCTTAACACGAAAAAGTCATGGAATGCATACAAAGAAAAGATTCAAACGGTGAACAAGGAATTTAAAACCATGGTTAAAGAAGGATATGAAACTGATCGGGGTGAGATTTTCCTGAAATACGGACCGCCCAATGCTGTAGCGCAAAGTTACAACGAGCCAAAAGCATATCCTCACGAAATATGGCAGTATTATCAAACCGAAAGACATCGCGACAGCAAGTTTGTTTTTTACGCTAACGACTTAGTAACCAATGATTTTCACCTGATACACTCAAATGTACCCGGAGAGGTGAAAAACCGTAAATGGCAGTTGATGGT
>CAYXJS010000057.1:0-14720 GCA_964465045.1 uncultured Bacteroidales bacterium
GCGAAAACCGGTTTTCGGCCTTCAGCACCAGCGCAGCTTTAAACCTCAGCGATGAAGGATTCTTCATGGCCTGCGACTCATCAAAAACTACGGTATGGAAAGGAAATTCATGCAGCTTCTCAATGTCGTTGACCATCGTTCCGTACGAGGTCAGCACCACATCGTGCTTTTTCAGGTCTCTCTCATCAAATTTTCGCTGGGTGCCCCAATGCACCAGTGTTTTTAAATCGGGGGCAAATTTTTTGATTTCATTCTTCCAGTTAAAGATTAACGTGGTAGGGCAAACCACCAGGTGGATATGCTTTTTCCGTTTATCTTTTTCTTTCAGATGGAGGAAAAATGCCAGCATTTGCAGCGTCTTTCCCAATCCCATATCATCGGCAAGGCAGCCCCCGAAGTTAAATTTTGCCAGGAATGCCAGCCACGACAGTCCGGCTTTCTGGTAGTCGCGCATAGTAGCCTTGAGCTTCTGCGGAGGGTTTACAGTCTCAATCTTATCAAACGATTTCAGCATCTGCACCTTCTCAGCAAGCTCTTCGATAATGCGGGCATCCGACTGCTTATCGAGCAAGGCATGTATCACCGTAAATTGTGATTTCTGCAGCTTTACCGTGTCTGCTTCAATTTCACCCACCTTAAGGGCCGAGGAGAATTTTTTCAGGAAGTCATCTGGAAGCATGCCATAAACGCCATCGCCTATAGGCACCAGGTTTTCGCGGTTCACCACAGCTTTCCTTAAGTCTTTCAATGACACCTTATGATCATCGAAAGAAACGGCGAGATCAATATCAAACCAGTCTTCCTCAGACTTAATGGAATAGCTCACCGAAGCGCCCGCCGGATGATATTTTATGGATTTCAGGTCTTTAAAGCCATAAACGCTGATGTCGCTTTCACGGCATTGTTCATAAAACGTAATAAACCAATTGTTCTCGAGCATCTGCTCCACGGTCAGGTAAAAACTATCGGTCTGCTTCTGATGCAGAAAATGGGTTGATGTTTGCAAAACGGTAGAATACATTTGCTCTTCGGCTTCTGTATCTCGCCTGATTTCGCTGATCTGGTCACCCTGACGATTATAAATTGTAACTCCTGAGCGGCGCATTGTGCTGACTTCCATCTCACCATAAATCATCACCGGATAAAACAGTATATAACCCTCTTTTTCTTTGAGATAGACCCGTTTCTCTATTTCGGTAGCATTCACCACTTCTATTTCCGGCTGCTCCATTTTTACTTCCATTTTATCCTGGAAAAACCGGATGAATTTCTCATACACTTTATTGCGCTGAACTTCAAGAAACTCAATCCTGTCAAGATTTTCATACCCGCTTATCTCATAAAGAAAAAGCACCGCAGGATTATCCCAGGGATACAGGGTACTGTTCTGCTTGATAAACCAATAATGGCTCTGATTTTTAGGTTCAGGTTCAATGATTTTCCCGTCTACATGATACCGGATCAAGAGCGTACCAAGCTGGTCGTTGATTTTTTGAGTTAACGAGGCTTTTACAGGGGACGACGCTACTTCAACCGGCTCGCAATCTTTGAGTTTTATTTCAGGGCCATAGTAATAAAATTCCTGATCAATAATCACGTAAACCCTTCGTTCAGAGAGCAGTTCAAAAAGCGTTTTCAGAAGTCCATAAGCAGGTCTTAGCAGCTCGTAGGATGGCATTTCATCATCAGCCAATGCATGTATCGGATTTAAAACCTCATGTATCAAAGCACTTTTCTGAAGAATCTGGTAATCGGTTTCTGTAGCATTATTCACAAAAACTGGTTCTGTTACCGGATCAAATAATTGCTTAAAGTGGCTCTTAATTTTTGTACCGCTTTTATTAAGCTTCCCGCTGAAAGGGCTCACTTCTATGGAAGGAATGCCATTGCTTCGTTGCCACATCCTCAGCACATACACTAAAGCAAAATTAGCCTCTGCGTCTCCACCCGGCGGTGTTGATTCTTCCTTTAGTCCGGATTCGGGAATTAAATCGAGTAAAGAACCATGCATAAGTTTATTGCTGGCAGCAGCAATTCTCAGGATTCGGTTTTCAAAAAAATAATAGAGCGGAGTGCTCTTAGCCCTGACCATATCCGGTGTAACGCCGTAATCCTCTGCCAGTTCATTTTCCTCATCCGTCCAGTCTAAGCATTTATCAAACGCGTTGGTTTTCCACTTTTTCTTAAGCACGCTAAGCGAAGCCAGCTTATGCTTACAGAGAACAAAACGATCTTCACGGCAATTGCATTTGGTGGTTACATTCAGGGATCCTTTTCTGGCTATAAAGGTTACCGGAATCTGGTTTCCGCCAACATGAATAATGACAACCAATTCGCCGCTAGATGGGTTTTCGATTTCAAAATCAGCATTTTGTTCCAGAATAGATACTTCTTCCTGTAATGCATCAGGCGTCATTTTATCAAGCCATCGTTTATTCAGCTTATCAACAGAAACAATCGTCTCCTGCTGAGTTATGGATAAAGTTTGATTCGGCTTGGTATTCAGGTTATCTATCAGGTAAAATGTTGTAGCTGCAATATGCTTGCAAAAGCCCCAGTCATAAGGACATTCGCAATTGCTTAACAGCAGGTTCGGCAAGTAAAGACGCAACTGGTAAGTTTTATGCTGCATGGAAGATACCACTTCAGCATCTATAGAATTATCCCGGGCATTATAAATAGCTTCAAGCACACTGCCTTCCTTATAGAGTTCTTTACCTCTCAGACTAACCCTTCGTTCAAAAAAGGTTTTAAACTGTTTTAGTTTAGTTAAAAGACGGGCTTTTTCCTTTTTATCCACGGCATATGCTTTTTCTAAAACTCATCCTCATCAATTCCCTGCTTTTCAATTTCCTGCCGGGAGGCTTTCTCACAGTCAATTTCAACAGGCAGGTTATCCGGTTTTTCAAATTCAGCTTTGCTGATATCAATGTCAGGGTCATCATAAAGCTTTTGCATATAGAGAGCCCAAATCGGGAGTGCCATGTTAGCTCCCTGCCCGAGCGATATGCTTCTGAAGTGGGCTGCGCGGTCTTCATTACCTACCCAAATACCTGTAGTCAGCTCGGGCACCAGTCCCATAAACCATCCGTCCGATTGATTTTGGGTAGTACCGGTTTTTCCGGCAATAGGATGATCAAATCCATACTTATATCTTAACCGGATTCCAGTGCCTTCATCCACTACTCCTTTGAGCATTTCCAGCATTAGATATGCCGTTTGTTCACTCATCGCTTCCTGCTGTTCAGGGATGAATCGTTCTATCACATTGCCGTTTTTATCTTCGATGCGCGTAATAAAAACAGGTTCTATAAAAATGCCTTCGTTTGTATAGGTATTCATAGCCCCTGTCATCTCGTAGAGCGATAAATCGGGGGTACCCAGGGCAATTGCCGGGGCTTCGGGGATATGACTTTTTACTCCCATTTTTTCGGCGATGGTTCTTACACTTTGCGGTGAATACCGTTTTATGAGATAGGCGCTTATCCAGTTGTTGGAATGAGCCAGCGCCCATTTGAGACTGACCATCTGCCCGATTTTATCATCCGAAGTGTTTTTGGGCGCCCAGAAAGAACCGTCATGCAACTCTATGCGGGTTTGCACATTGGGCACTTCAGTACAAGGCGATATGCCGCCTTCCTGCATCGCCAGCGTATAAAGAAAAGGCTTAAAGGTAGACCCCACCTGGCGTTTCATGCCTGTTACATGGTCATACTTAAAGTGATCATAGTCCGGACCCCCAACGTAAGCCCTTACAAAGCCTGTATGCGGCTCCATAGACATTAAACCGGCCTGCAAAATACTTTTGTAATACCTGATAGAATCCCAGGGAGTCATAACCGTATCAATTTCACCCTTCCATGAAAAGACGTGCATTCGGGTTTCCTCATGGAACGAAGCTTCTATCTGGTCTTTAGGTACATTTCTGCCGCGCATTTTACGATATCTTTCCGATCGTTTCATGCCACTTGTTAGCAGTGCTTTCACTTTTTTGTCGGCGGTATCATTTTCAAAAACAAAAGGCGCATCCCGGTGTCCTTCCCAATGTTTATCAAAAGCCGGCTGCAAATCGTTGGCAAGGTGTTCTTTTACAGCTTCTTCTGCTAACTTCTGCATTCTTGAATTGATAGTCGTATAAATTTTCAGGCCGTCTTTGTAGAGATTATAGGGTTCCCCATTGGGCTTAAAATGAGTACGTGCCCAGGTGCGTAATTTTCCACGGATGTGTTCCCTGAAATAACGGGCCATACCGGTTTTATGACTCATTACACTATGCCGTGACATATCAATGGGTTGCTGAATCAGCGAATCTTTTACCTTTTCCGAAATAAAGTCATACTTAGCCATTTGGCGAATAACCAGATTTCTCCGGTCAAATGCATTATCCGGATTCTTAATTGGGCTGTAGCGTGTAGGAGCGTTCACCACACCAACCAACAGTGCGGCTTCCTCTATTTTCAACTCCATAGGGGAACGGCTAAAAAACGTTTGCGCGGCAGATTGTATACCAAAAGAATGACTTCCAAAAGCAACCGTATTCAAATACATAGCTATTATTTCATTCTTGGAATAATTTCGCTCCAGCTTAACCGCTGTAATCCATTCCTTAAACTTACGCATTACCAGCTCAGAAGTTGTCAAATTCATTTCCCTCGGAAAGAGGTTTTTAGCCAGCTGCTGTGTTATCGTACTTCCGCCGCCTTTAAGATTGCCTGTTATTACACCATAAGCCACACGCAAAAGTGATTTCATATCAATTCCGGAGTGATTGCGAAACCGTATGTCTTCTGTTGCCAATAACGCATTGATAAGATGCGGAGACAAGTCGGCATAATTTACGTTAGAGCGGTTTTCGATATAATATTTCCCTAGCAAAATCTGGTCAGCTGAGTAAATTTCTGAAGCCAGATTGCTTTCAGGATTTTCAAGTTCTTCAAAAGTAGGCATATGGCCAAACCAGCCCCAGGCAACTGCTGCAAAGAAAAAGGCCAAACCTGCCACAAAAAGGACAAAAAGCGCCCATAAACCAAGAATATACTTCTTAAAAGATTTCTTTTCTGCCATTTGTTTAATTATATTTTTCTATCCTGATACCAACATCTTCGATTCCTTGCAATGTATCGGTGCGCATAGCCTGCCTTAGCTCAAACCGGTAGGTTCCTTTCTGCTCAAAGCGGCCGCGCTGCAAAATAAGCTGTTTTGCCGTTTTCATAGCGCCAAATCCCTGGCCTAACCAGCTTCCATCCTTGCGGGCCAGCATAAGCTCGATCGTATCATGCGTAGTCATGCCGTCAGGAAAACGGGTTTTGGTAAACAAATATAAGTTTCGATACCGGTAATCT
The DNA here is from genome assembly GCA_964465045.1 of uncultured Bacteroidales bacterium. GTDB lineage: Bacteria > Bacteroidota > Bacteroidia > Bacteroidales > JAIPAH01 > JAIPAH01. Next base: position 5,343 of record CAYXJS010000057.1, read on the forward strand.
GTATTGTGACGCACTTTAATAATCAAATTGTATAAATCGGAGGTATCCTCAATTTGTGGCTGATAGACAAGTGTGTCGTTTTTGTACCATCCTTCCTGTTCTACAGACTGATAGGTATCATAAACCCGCTCTGAATCGCATCCCGCTGTAAATAATAAAGAAACGATGATGAGTGTTACGATCAGTCCGCTTATTTTGAGTTTATTCATGATTTTGATAACGCTATTTTTCACAAAACATTATTTCTTATCAAACCGGCCCAGCTCATCCTGGCCCACAACCTGGTTATATTCTATCACTTTCTTTTCTGCCACGGCAAATATTTCGAGTGACTCCGGCTTTTTGCCCTTTTCGTTTATTTGAATAATCTCTTTTACGCTATGCAGCGAAATAGGTATGAGATTACAAGTTTTTTTGTCCTTATAGGTATACCACATCACTTCTTTATAAACATCCGTTTTTTGATGAACGGCTTCTCCTTTTTGTGTCTCAAGCACTTTGTTCGTGTCGGGGAATTGTTGCAATGCCTGCTCATAAAGTTTCTGCTCAAAATTGAGGCAGCATTTCAGTTTGCCGCATTGTCCGGCTAATTTCTGCGGATTCAGTGAAAGCTGTTGGGTGCGCGCTGTGGTAGTAGAAACCGAGTGGAAGTTGGTAAGCCAGGAGCTGCAACACATTTCTCTGCCGCAAGAGCCAATACCGCCTACTTTACTGGCTTCCTGCCGTACACCTATTTGTTTCATTTCTATCCTTACTTTATATCGATCCGCCAGTATTCGAATGAGTTCCCTGAAATCAACCCTGTCTTCGGCGGTATAATAAAAGATCGCTTTGGTGTTATCGCCCTGGTATTCGATGTCGTTTATTTTCATATTCAACCTGAGGCGGGCGGCTATCTGGCGTGCTTCTATTTTTGTTTCTTCCTCACGCTTTACAGCAAATATCCATTTCTCAATATCGCTCAAGCGCGCCTTGCGATACACTTTTTTCAGCGGATCCACTTCCGGGTTAAAGCGGTTGCGGCGCATCTGGTGTAAGACAATCTGACCGGTCAGGGCAACAACGCCTATGTCATGGCCCGGCGAAGCCTCCACCGCTACAATATCTCTTTCATCCAAATGCATTTCAGGCTTCTTCTCAAAAAATTCCTTGCGATCATTTTTAAAACGCACCTGAACAAATGTATTTTGCTTTTGACTATCAGGTATATCAATATCATCCAGCCAGTCAATGGCATCCAACTTGCAGCAACTACCTCGGAAATAAGCTTCATTGGTAGCAATCAGGTTTGGTTCAGTATAAAATCCACGCGTAAAAAAGTCGTTATATATATCGGTTTCCTTGTGATCCATAATCTGTTATATATGATGAAGAAAGTTACAAATCCGGCAATATATTTCCGGGTCTATGACTTTCTGAATTTGTTTTAATTACATAACTAAACCCCCATGCAAAAGTAATGATTTTTTGGTGCATCACTTTTTCCCAAGATGCAATAACCGGCTCGTTATAATGGACAAATCCATAAAAAGCAAGTCTGCTTTTACATTTCGCTCAATATGATACACCGCTTTGTTAAACTCTTCATAAAGCCTTTGCAGGTTCTTTTCATTAATGTAAGGGGAAAACTTCCTCACAAAAGTTTCCTCGATGGGCGAAAGCCGCGCCGCATCTTTGCCTGCATAATTCAGCAATGTAGCCTTTCTGAAAACATTAAGGCCATATTGCAGAAAGCCTTTTTGCCGCTCCCGGCCAAGCCGTGATATTTCCGCTACGAATTCTGAAATTCCGGTAAATTTGGCTTCAAAGCACATACGCATCCAGTAACGGAATTTTTCAAAATTATATATTTCTATTTCTGAGGATTTTACTCCTTCTCGGGCTGCTATCAAACTGCCATTGGCCAGTTTAACGGCATGATGCTTCTTTTCTGTGTCGGCCCGGAGTTTATCCTGTAAATAACGCATCAAATCCTCATCTTTATAACGTGGTATTTTTATGGTTTGTGCCCGGGAAAGAATCGTGCTGATAATCTTATCAGCCTGATGAGAAATAAGCAAAAACAGGCTTCCCGGCGGTGGCTCTTCAATCACCTTCAGCAAACGTGGAGCGGCAGCATGATAAAGCAACTCGGTCATCCAAATCACCATTACTTTATAGGGCGCTTCATAGCTTTTATAAGCCATTTTATCCAGTATACTGCGGGCATCATCCGTATTGATGTATCCTTGTTTATTTTCAATGCCGATTTTATGGTACCATTGGCTCAACGAAAAGTGATAGTATGACTCTTTCGCTATTTCGCGGAATTTTTCCAAATAATACGAGTTGCTGCTGGAAACCTCACGTTCTTTTATCTCTTTCACTCTGGCGACCGGAAACACAAAATGCAAATCGGGATGCCGCAGCTTTTCATATTTGATGCAGGAAGGACATACGCCGCAAGAATCCCCGTCTGTTTTTTGTTCACAGTTGATATACTGCGCATAAGCTATAGCCAGCGCCAGGTTGGCCGTCCCTTCAGCACCGAGAAAAAGCTGTGCATGACTGATGCGGTTTTCATCCACTGTTCTGACCAAACGTGTCTTTACATCATCCAATCCATAAATATCTTTAAACTTCATAGCTTAAGGCTTTTTACACTAAAAGCAACCACACTGAAGCGCCAATGCTATGCTAGAAATGGCCCTTCAACAAGGCTGCTTTTCCGGATATTTCAAATTACCGAAATATCTGTATTATTATTCTTTGGTTTTGGCCGATAAAAACTCACGATTCATGCGTGCAATGTGACTCACCGATATCTCTTTAGGGCATTCTGCTTCACATGCGTACGTGTTTGAGCAGTTACCGAATCCGAGTTCATCCATTTTGGCCACCATAGCCTTGGCCCTTTCTTCGGCTTCCACTTTACCCTGAGGCAGTAAGGCCAGTTGCGAAACCTTGGCTGCTACAAACAAGCTTGCCGAAGCATTTTTACACGCTGCTACACATGCTCCACACCCAATGCAAGCTGCCCCTGTAAAAGCCATATCGGCATCTTCCTTACTTACCGGAATAGCATTGGCATCTGTGGCGCTGCCTGTATTTACAGAAACATATCCGCCTGCCTGAATAATTTTATCAAAAGCGCTCCGGTCTATCATCAAGTCTTTGATAATCGGAAAAGCTTTAGAGCGCCAGGGTTCAATGGTAATGGTTTCTCCGTCTTTGAAATTACGCATGTGCATCTGGCAAACTGTAATGGCTTCATCAGGCCCATGAGGTCTGCCATTGATATACAAGCTGCACATTCCGCAGATGCCCTCGCGGCAATCATGATCAAAACTAACCGGCATCTCAAACTTATCTACCAGGCTCTCATTGAGAATATCCAGCATTTCGAGAAAAGAGGCATCCGGAGATATATCTGTAACTTTATATTTTACGAAATGACCTTTTGATTTCGGTCCTTCCTGTCGCCATATTTTTAATGTAAAATCCATAACAATATTCTTTTACAAATGAATTAATAATAACACCCTATTTATAATTCCTGGTTTTTACCTCAATGTATTCATATTCCAGAGGTTCTTTATTATGCTTCGGCTCATCGCCCTCTACATGTTCCCAGGCGCTGACATACATCAGGTTCTTATCATCCCTGAGCGCTTCACCTTCAGCGGTTTGATGCTCTTCGCGGAAGTGCCCTCCGCAGGATTCTTCCCGTTCAAGAGCATCTTTGGCCATAAGCTCGCCCATCTCCAGGAAGTCAGCCAGTCTTACGGCTTTTTCCAGTTCATTGTTCACGCCATTCATATCACCGGGGATACGCACATTACTCCAGAACTCTTCCCTCAAGGCTTTGATTTCATCAATAGCTTCCTGAAGGTTTTTTTTATTACGGCTCATACCTACTTTATCCCACATGATATGCCCTAAGCGCTTGTGGAAATGGTCTGTGGTTTTTTCTCCTTTGATATCCAAAAGTTTTTGAAGCTTTTCTTTCACTGCATTTTCTGCTTCGTCAAATTCGGGTGTGTCGGTTTTAAATTTGGGAACATTGATCTGGTCGGCCAAATAATTCTGTACAGTATAGGGCAGCACAAAATATCCGTCCGCCAGGCCCTGCATCAAGGCAGAAGCTCCCAGCCTGTTAGCGCCGTGGTCAGAGAAGTTAGCCTCGCCTCCCACAAACAATCCGGGTATAGTAGATTGCAATTCATAATCTACCCAGAGGCCACCCATAGTGTAGTGCACTGCCGGGTAAATCATCATAGGCGTTTCATACGGATTCTCATCCACAATTTTTTCATACATCTGGAAAAGATTGCCATAGCGTGCTTTGATCGCATCTTTTCCCAAGCGTTTGATGGCGTCTTTAAAGTCAAGATAAACCGCCAGGCCTGTAGGACCTACACCATAGCCTGCATCGCAGCGCTCTTTGGCAGCACGTGAAGCCACATCACGCGGCACCAGGTTACCAAAGGCCGGATACCGCCTTTCCAAATAGTAATCCCGGTCTTCTTCTGCAATTTCGGTTGGTTTCAAGGTACCTTTCCGTATTTTTTCAGCATCCTCCTTATTCTTAGGAACCCAGATACGTCCGTCGTTTCTAAGGCTTTCGCTCATAAGGGTAAGTTTCGACTGGTAATCTCCGTGCACCGGGATACAAGTCGGGTGAATCTGGGTGAAAGAAGGATTGCCAAACATGGCGCCTTTTTTATAGGCCTGCCATATTGCGCTTCCGTTTGAGGTCATGGCATTGGTAGAAAGGAAGAAAACGTTTCCGTATCCTCCTGTAGCTAATACCACGGTATGGGCAGCATAGCGCTCTATTTCTCCTGTAACGATGTTTCTTACGATAATGCCGCGTGCACGTCCGTCTATCTTCACTAAGTCCATCATTTCGCAACGCGTATACATCTCTACAGAGCCTTTATGAATTTCCTTACTCAGCGCGCTGTAGGCTCCTAGCAGCAATTGCTGCCCGGTCTGTCCCTTGGCGTAAAAGGTTCTGGACACCAAAGCTCCGCCAAAAGAGCGGTTATCGAGTGTTCCGCCGTATTCTCGGGCAAAGGGAACGCCCTGCGCCACAGCCTGGTCAATAATAGCATTGCTAAGCTCGGCAAGGCGGTACACATTGGCTTCACGTGCGCGATAGTCGCCGCCTTTTACGGTATCATAAAATAAACGGTAAACACTATCGCCATCATTCTGATAGTTTTTGGCAGCATTTATACCGCCTTGTGCGGCAATAGAGTGAGCGCGGCGAGGGCTGTCCTGGATGCAAAAAACTTTTACATTGAATCCCAGTTCACCCAAAGAAGCGGCAGCTGCACCGCCGGCCAGTCCGGTTCCGACAACGATAACATCGAGTTTGCGCTTATTTGCCGGGTTAACCAGCGCCTGATTATTTTTATAGTTGGTCCATTTTTGCTCTATGGAACCCTCGGGTATTTTCGATTCTAATTTTGTCATAATATCTTCAGGTTGTTTTTTCAGTAAATCTTAAGTAATTAAAAAATAGACAGGTATAATGATAAAACCAAGGCTAATCACTATGGCATATATAGTACCGATGGTTTTAATCACCGGCGTATAGCGTGGATGATTAAAGCCAAGCGTTTGGAAAGCTGACTGAAAGGCATGATTCAGGTGCACTGCCAGGAACAAAAAAGCTATGATATACACAACAGAATAGATGATTCTTTTAGAAAACAAATATACTGCCAGCTCATAGAAATGTTCTTCAGCAGTGGCAGGTGATATTTCGGAACCGGCTATCGGGTCCATAATCCCAAGCTTGATGAAATAAAAATGGATAAAGTGAAGAATCAAAAACAGGAAAATCACAATTCCTGTATGAATCATAAACCTTGAACCAAATGAGGTATAGCTTTTGCCGTAAACCGCATAACGCTGTCCGCGGGCTTTCCAGTTTTGTATCTGAATCACAATGCCCAAAATAATGTGAATTAAAAAAGCAGCCATAAGTACTACTTCAAAAACCCTCACCACAGGATTGGTCCCCATAAAATGAGCAGCATCCCTAAAAATAACTGCATGGTCCTCTGTTATGGGCAACAGAAAAAGGTTTATCCCGAGGTGTACGATGAGAAACAGAATCAAAAACAGCCCGGCAACAGCCAGTATTGTTTTTTGTGTGAGTGATGATAGATGAAACCCTTTGTTATTCATAATGCGTAGATTAATACGATAATAATTTATTGGTTTGTTCGAAATTTATTTACTTTACACTCGAATTTGTGTAAAAAATATCTATCCATATAGATATTTACAGCAAATGTATCATTAAAAAAAATCTCGTAAAATGATTTAGAAAATTTAAATCACATCTAAATAACAAAAAAATGCGATATCAGTTACCTTCAAAAATGTTATTTTCACGTAACAGAAAAAAATTAACAAAAAAACTCCCCGAAAAATCCTTGGTGATTTTACACGCTAATGATGAAATGCCCCGCAATGGGGATCAAACCTTTCCTTTCCGCCAGCTATCAGATTTATTCTACTTAACCGGCCTTGACCAGGAGGAGTGTATCCTGTTGTTGGCTACCGGCCACCCGGATAAGAAAATGCGGGAAATGGTTTTCACTATCAAAACCGATGCAAATATGGTTACCTGGAATGGCCACCGCTATACAAAAGAGGAAGTCAGAGACATATCCGGCATAGAGCAGGTAGAATGGCTCAACAAATTTGAAAGCCACCTCCGCAACCTAATGCTTTGGAGTGATCATGTTTTTTTGCATCAAAACGAATACCCAAAGTTTAAAACCGAGGTTCCTGTTAAAAATGAACGCTTTATTGCCGAACTCAAACAACAATTCCCATTACACCGTTATTTTCGACTGGCTCCGGTTATGAAAAAGCTGCGAACTGTTAAAGAGCCGGAAGAGCTGCATATGATGGAAAAAGCCTCTGCTATAACTGGAGAAGCTTTTGAGCGGGTACTGGCCGCCACCCGTCCGGGCATTAAAGAGTATGAAATAGAAGCCGAGATAACCTATGCCTTTCTGAAAAACGGCGCTGCGGGCCATGCCTATCCTCCCATTATTGCATCCGGTGACAACGCCTGCATTCTGCACTACACAGACAATGACAAAACCTGCCAGGACGATGATTTGCTGTTGATGGACTTTGGTGCGGAATACGGAAATTATGCGGCAGACTGCTCACGCACCATTCCGGTGAACGGAAAGTTTACCGAACGACAGCGCGAATGCTATGAGGCCGTTCTTAGAGTCCAGAAAGAAGCTATCAAGCTTTTTGTACCGGGCAACACCATCACAGCCGTGGATAAGAAAGTTAGAAAAATGATGGAAAAGGAAATGATAGGTTTAGGTCTGTTTACAAAAGAAGATGTGAAAAACCAGGATAAAAACAGCCCGATGTATTTCAAATACTTTATGCACGGCATGAACCATTTTATTGGATTGGATGTGCATGACGTGGGAGACAAGGAGATGAGCTTTGAAGAAGGGATGGTGCTGACCTGCGAACCGGGCATTTACATTCCGGATGAACATATCGGCATTCGCATTGAGGATGATATTGTGGTTGGCGAAACACCCCGCAACCTCATGAAAGACATCCCCAAAGAACCCGATGATATTGAAAAACGAATGCAAAATGCCGGGAAAAATAATCACTGAGAATAATTTCAATCTACTACAGGTAAATTCAGTAAAGCCGCAACAATAAATCAAACACTTAAAAAACAACTTTGTTATCAAATCAACCAACGCTAAAAATTATGCTTAATAAAAAATCACAATCCAAAATATTATTTCTTTTCATTTTGCCTGCCTTCTTATTATCAGGATGTTATTATGGTGTATTGAGCGACGATGACGACCGCCCTGATTATGTGGTAGCTATTCATGGCGGTGCTGGCTGGATTACACCCGAAAACCTCAGCGAAGAAGAGGAGCGGGAAGCTAAGGCTAAAATACAAGAGGCTCTGGAAGCCGCAGAAGAGGTACTGAAAAAAGAAGGTCATGCCGTGGATGCTGTAGAAGCGGCTATCCACGTTCTGGAAAACTCTCCGATTTTTAATGCCGGCAAAGGAGCAGTGCTCACAGCCGACGGCACTGTAGAAATGGATGCTTCCATCATGAATGGTGAAGACCAGAACGCAGGCTCGATAGCCGGAGTTAAGCACATCAAAAACCCGATTTCCGGTGCACGCCTTGTTATGGAAAAGTCAAAACACGTGATGCTGGCCGGACAGGGCGCTGATGAATATGCCGCTCAAAACGGACTGGATACAATTGCAAACAGCTATTTTATCACAAAAGAACGAGCCGAAGCATTCAATAAAAACCATCCCGATAAAGAACCCATTCATAAATACGGAACGGTAGGATGCGTTGCACTCGACAGCAAGGGTAATCTTGCTGCCGGCACATCCACAGGAGGCATGTCTGATAAAGAATATGGCCGCATCGGCGACTCACCCATTATCGGAGCCGGAACGTATGCCAACAATGAAACCGTTGCCGTTAGCGCTACAGGCCACGGGGAATGGTTTATCCGCTTTTCCGTTGCACATGACATCCATGCCATGGTAGATTACAAAAGGTGGACGGTTGAGCGGGCTTCTGATTTTATCATCCAGCGAAAGCTGAATTATTTTGACGTGAATGGCGGTGTCATTGTGCTGGATAAAAATGGAGAGATCGCCATGCCTTTTAATACGCCGGGCATGTACAGGGGCTACCTGAAATCTACAGGAGAGCAATCTGTCATGCTCTATGACAACGAGGAATAGGCTTTTTAAGGGAGCTGTAACATTAGCGTGTATTATTAGGAACGAATCAATAAAATTACGGCCATGCACTATCTTTCGCTTATCATGCTGATGCTGTTTTCGCTTAACGCGATGGCGCAACAGTTTACCACACCATTGGTGAAAAAACATTACCACAGCCTAAGCAGCCATGCAGAGCTTATTCACTTTTTAGACAGCCTGCAACATCAGTCTGCACTTTTTACTATGGATACGGCAGGATTCTCTGAGCAAGGTAAACCCATACCTTTGATTCATATCCGCAGAAGCGAAAACCCAGACCAAACCAAGCCTTGCATTTTTCTTTTTGCTCAGCAACATGGAAATGAACCATCAGGGAAGGAAGGACTGCTTTTGCTGGCCGAAGACTTTGCGCAGGGTAGGCTTAACAGGGTGCTGGATTCTGCAGATGTTTTGCTGATGCCGCAGGTTAACCCCGACGGCGGAGACCTTCATCAAAGAAGAAATATCAACGACATCGATCTGAACCGCGATCACCTTTTGATGCAAGCTACAGAAACACGTGCACTACACCGGGTGTTTGAAGCGTATCACCCGGTAATGACCGTGGATATTCATGAGTA
>CAYXJS010000058.1:0-14664 GCA_964465045.1 uncultured Bacteroidales bacterium
TCTACTTTAGAAGCGGTTTTATCATAAAACATCCCCGGAAGGGCATCTTCTTTTTCCACACCCGGAGGCGCTACAAATAAAACACCTGCGGCGCCATGGTCTTCAGCATTAACCACTTTGCTGCGTTCCATGCTGTAAGGAATAAAAAAGCTGTTCATGCTGTCGGGCTCCGGATCGCCCCGAAAAGCCATAACCCATTTGTTTTCAACATCTACTCCCTCGTAATCATGCCAGGATATCGTATCTGTACTGATATCAAATCCATACCCAGTAAAAACCACCTCTGACGTAAGCGATTTATTTGCCGAGAAAGACATCGGTATAAAATCCGACTCCACCTTTGCATCATAATCTTCAAACGCTAAGCTGTTTTCTGGTCCGGGTTTTACATCATTAACCACTTGCATAGCCTGATAACCATTATCAGCAGGAAGAGTGAGGTTATAATCCTGAAATTGGTTACGAATATACTCTGCTGCCACTTTACCTCCCGGCGTTCCGGGTTTTCTCCCTTTCAAGGCATCAGAGGCCAGAAAAGTCACATGGGTTTTCAGCTCCTCTGCCGTAATATCCGGATCAGGCTGTTGCCCGGAAACAAAATTTGCTGATACAAAAGCAGCAAAAAGTAAAGTTAAAATCCTTTTATGTATCATGGATATATTATTTTTTATGATTGTTTACGAAATCTTTTTCACTACATGCATCATGTTCAAACTGAAGCGTAACATGGTGTATCCCGAATTTTTCATTCAGCATATCTTCAATTTCCTCCTGCATCTTAGTTGATTCGGATACTTTAATATCTTCTTTAAGGTCTACATGTGCTTCAAAATGAAACTGCTGCTCATTAAGCGCCCAGGTATGCACATGATGAATATTTTTGATGCCTGGCATGGCTTCGATGGCTTTTTTGACTTTAGTAAGGCTCAGCGATTTTGGTGTGCCCTGCATGAGGATATCCATGGTTTCTTTAACGATAGAAACCGCTTCTTTCAGAATGTAAACCCCGATGATGATGGTGATCAGCGGGTCTATCCAGTGCAACTCATAGAAATAGATAAGCAGTCCACCACCAATCACGGCAACAGAAGAGAGCGTATCACCAATAAGATGCAAGTAGGCTGCTTTAATGTTGAGGTTATGGGCTGAATCCTTGTGCAGGATCAACACCGAGATTACATTAGCCAGCAGGCCAATAACAGCCACAATCAACATCACGGTACCATCCACCTCCTGAGGGTTAAAAAAGCGTTTAAAAGCCTCCACAAAAAGGTAAATTGAAATAGCTACCAGCACCATGGAATTGATAAAAGCGCTTAAAATTTCCATGCGCTTATAACCAAATGTCTTTTGGAGGGTGGCATTTTTTTTCCCGATCCGGTTGGCTACATAGGCAAACAGCAGCGCCAGCCCGTCACCCAGGTTATGCAGAGCATCAGAGAGCAAGGACAGGCTGTTGGCCAACAGGCCTCCAACCACTTCAGCTATGGCAATCGTGATATTGAGCCATACACTGATGCGCAGATTTTTTGTGTTTAACTGATGTTCATGTTGTTTAGCCATTGTAACTACACCGGTTTAAGCCAGACCTGTTTCTTTGATGCATGTTTTAATAGAACTGTCCGTCTGTATAGAGATACAGATAAACTATGATTTTGTTTTTTAGAAATACGATGAAAGCCAAACCAAAAATGGCGATAGCTACTAATTTCTTGTAAAATTAAGAAAGAGATTACTGCTTCCATCATGTTTCAGTCGTTTATTTAGACGATCTCTAAATTTATCTAAAAGTGTTAAGATAATTCCAAGCAAGAAGAAAAAGATTAATTTTGCATGTGAACAAACGTTCTAAAAAATATAAGTTTTAATTTTAAATTGAGAATTACTATGGCTTACGTAATAACTGAAGATTGTACAGCTTGTGGAAGTTGCATTGACGAATGTCCTGTTGACGCAATTTCAGAGGGCGATATTTATACAATAGATCCGGAACTTTGCACTGATTGTGGTGCTTGCGCGGATGTATGCCCCGTAGAAGCTATTCATCCCGAATAAAACCGGATGATATAAAAACACTGGGTTGCCTGAAAAGGCAACCCTTTTTTATTTGAATTCCTTCTTGAGTTGTTGCACCCATTTTTTGATACGTTCCGCTGATTTATCGGGTTGGACATCCACATCCAGCACTAACCCTACAAATTTCCCGTCTCTTTCAGCTTTAGAGGTTTCATATTCGTAGCCATCCGTGGGCCAGTTTCCACCTACAATTTTAGCTCCCTTTTCTTTCATCTTATCATAGAGTTCTCCGAGAGAATTCACAAAAGCAAAGGGATACGCTTCCTGGTCGCCAAGGCCAAATAAGGCTACTTTTTTGCCTTTCAAGTCCACCTCATCCAGGACCTCAAAGAATTCATCCATATCGTCTTGTATTTCACCGGCTCCCCAGGTAGAACCACCAATAATCAGATAGTCATACTTTTCCACAGTACTTTTGTCAGAATCAGTAACGTGGATCACATCCGCGTTTTCGCTCCCGAACTCCTCTTGTATATCCATAGCGGCGGCTTCGGTGTTGCCCATGGCTGAGGCATAAAAAATTCCAATCTTGCTCATATTGTCTGTATTAAATCGATATTAATTTACATTCGGTTAACAACCAGCAATGCGATGTGTTCACGCAAAACATTCTCTTTAGCGCAATAAATGCATGTACTCAAAAGCGGGATAGCCCTTTCTTCCGGTTTCATCATAAAAACCAGTGAATCTCAGCTTATAATATTCTTCATTCACCTGATCCCGCAGCAAGTAAATATTGCTGTCAGGAATCACATACGAAACATCTCCACTTTCCACATCGCCGGTAAGCTTTTTCCAGTCATATCCTATCACATCAGCATAAGGAAACCAGGTTACTGTATCCGCATCTGCTAAAGAAACATTTTCGAAAGAACGCGATAGTCGCGCTGAGGCTATTCGGGGTCTGTTTGTGAGCGCCCCCACTACAAGATACGGGTAAGGCTCTCCTTCAGCAAACAGGGTCTTGGTGTACTGGGTAAACCACAAATCCCACTCTTCCGGCTCGGTAAAGGCAATTTTTCCGCCGTCATCAAAAGACCACATGATTCTTCCCTCCATAGCATTTTTCGCAACCTCCACAGTATGTTCATTACTGCCATCGAGGTTGGCAAAGCGAATTGTGTAAACATCTTGTTCGGGCATAGAAAAGACCACTTTTTTATATCCGAGTGCGCTTCCGTTCTCATCAATTCCCCTGTTTATCACGTAAACCATGCTTTCGTTGCTCCACCATGCACCAATAGCAGTACTATCAGCGCTGCCCGAGGGATCGTCAAAACTCATAGAAATACCGGCAGATGATGTTACCTCATCAAATGAGTTTTCTGTTGAGCCGGCTTCCATAAAGTTGGCCGTATTCAACCATATTGTTCGCCCCTCATCGGTATTCTCAAAAGCCAAATCCCACTCCTGCTTATCATTCTCATGCACAATGCGATTTTCACTCAAATCATAATAAAACTGCCGGGAATAACTTTCTGTCATGGGAATCGTCTCAAGCAAAACTTCTTCCGGAATGGATGTTACCGGGTAAGTTTTGTCTTCTTCCACATCTTTCATGCAGGCATTCAGAATTAAAGCTCCGGATAAAATGAAAATGACTCTTTTTAACATATCAGAAATTATAAGTTATATCCACAAAAAAGGTTCTTCCCCAGGCTACAGAACGGCTGCTTCCTCCTGAAGCATGCACTCCCCCTCCGGTGCCTGTGGTTCGAATATTATTCACATCAAAAAGGTTTTTTGCGCCGGCAACAAGGTTCAGTCTGCCATCTAAAAAATCCTGGCTAAAAGTCACATCCAGCATATGATAATCGTTTTCACGATATGTTACATATTCATCATCAAAATTGATGCGGTGACGCTCAAGTTCTCCGTTGTATTTGTAATTTAAAGAAGCTTGTGTACCAAAGGAAGTAAACACGTAGCGCATCTGCAGCACATACTCCGGAGTAAAAACAAAATCTTGTTTTTCCGTTGCATCCGTAAACCGGTTTAAGATTCCGACATTAGAATATCCGGCTGTAAAAAATACCTTGCGCCGATGCTCGTAATGAAACTTTATTCTGAACCCTAAAGTTTTATACATATTAAAGTTGTCATAAGTATAGTACAAAGCCGTATCGACTTGAGAGCCCAAGTTCTGCAATTCTGTTCGTTCTATCAGGCCTATCCGGTTGTCAATGGCATTATAGAAAAACCCAGGTTCAATCTTGTAGCCAAAGGTTTCGCGGTCTGATTTAAAAACCAACCCACTCTGGAGGTTGTCAGAACGCTCTGCTCCCAGGTTTTGATTACCACGGATATCATGATTCAAGTCTTTAAAATCAAGATACAACTCCTTGATGGAGGGCGCCCTGAAACCCTTTCCGTAGGAAGCTCTCCAAACAATCCCATCAGCCACATCATATTTAATATTTACAGAAGGCGTAACAGGCGAATCATATACTGAGTTATAGGCTATACGGCCACCAGCTTGCATCAGGAAATCATCCCATAGGTTGTATTTTATGCTGGCAAAAAGCGCCACATTGCTTATTGCTTTTTTGTTGCTTTCAATTTTAGAACCCGCAGCATCTTCAAAAGTGGCTTCATATCCAAGCTGATATTTGAAGCGCGTATCCCGGTTGCGATATCGGCTTAGGGTTCCCCGAAATTGCCAGGCATTAGAACTTATTGTATCGGCGTCATCTTCATTGGCAGATAGCTGCGACGTGCCGGTATACAGGTTTTTAATGCGCATTTCCTTCTCACGTCTGTAATGCGAATAAGCGAAACTCAAATCTACATAACTATTTTCGCCTAACATCCCGGTAAGGAAAGCCTTTTGTCCGGCTCTTAAAGTATTGTAATAGCCATCTTTTCCCCGGAAATAATAGTAATTCCCGGCCGTATCCGTGGCTAAGGATGGACTGCCCTTGTCTAAAACTGTTTCGTAAAAAAAGTCGGTACTGGTTCGGAGTGTCAGCCTGTTAATCTGACGTTTATACTTCAGATCGGTAAACCACTGCTCTTTGGGTTTCCATTCCTGCCTGCGTCCTGTATCTATGACGCTGTAGCCATCAAAAAAGTTTCTTCCGGCCGAAAGTCTCCACTGACCTTTTTCTCCGGCCCGGGTGACTTCAGCATCCGCATTATAGCGCCCGACAGACTCGTAGAACGTACTGACAGATGCACTAACACCTTCTTCAGCCCGGTCTTTCGTAATAATGTTTATGGCCCCCGCAAGCGCATTGGTTCCGTAATTTACTGACATTGGACCCTCTACAATTTCTATACGCTCCACATTATTAAGATTTATCTGGCTCAGATCAAGATTGCCGTTCATACGGCCAATTACCGGAACCCCATCAATCAAAATTTTAACATTTTCTCCACTCACACCTTGCAGGCTCAGGCTGCTGCCCAAAATATTATCCTGCCCGATTTTGAAGTTTAACTCTGTGGATAAAATTTCCTGCAGGTTATTGGATGCCGTGCTTTTTATCTCCGCATTATCAAGCACATTGATTTTATAGACAGACCTATCGGAGCGCTGCGGAGTGTATTGTCCGGTAACGACTACCTCTTCCATATTAAAAGCTTTGGGGACCAAAAAATAACGTTTTTGCGCCGCCGGGTTTATGGTGTCATGAACATCTTCATAGCCAACATAAGAAAGACGCAGAACTGCTTTTTGGTCCAACTGAAAACCCGCTTTGCCTTTATCGTCTGTAACAAGATATTTTTCATAATCCTGCTGCAAACCATGCAACCGGACATGAACATAAGGCACGGGCTGCCCGGTTTCATGGTCCAAAACTTCAATAGTAGCTTGCTGGCCCCATCCTGAAAATGAAGCCAGCAAAAACCCCATCAATACCAAAAACGTTTCCCGGATAAAAATCATGAACCCTATTACCTAACGGAAACTTTTTGTGAACTTACATTCTGACCTGCTTTAACGCGAAGAACGTATACGCCTTTATGAAGCCCAGAAACATTTGTACGATAGTTTTGGTCTGTCAGCTTTCCTGTTCTTACCAACTGCCCGGTGATATCATACAGCCACACTTGCGCATCGTCTATACCGGGTAATTCTACATTCAGAAATGTAGTCGCCGGGTTCGGGTAAACCTTTAGCCTGTTTTCTTCAGCTCCAGCCAACTCTTCAACATCAGTAGCAGACATCTGTTCCTTTTCAAAAACCACTTTGCCAGTGCTGCTACCTTCAAAGGCTGTAAAACGCAGTTTATAGATGTTTCCTTCCTGAGATTCGATGAAATATACCAGTGAATCATCTACAGTATAGGTAAACGATTCCATATCAAACTCTTTCCAGTCATACCCAATAACATTTTTGGCCGTGTCAAAATCAGCAGTTTGCCACTCAGTAAAGTCAGGCGAAACCGGTGCATATTCGGCTACAGGCGTATTCAGATTACTTATAACTCCTGTTACGATGTATGGTGTTTCTCCATTAATCATTGAAATGTAACGGCTGAAAACAATATCCCATTCAGACTTTTTCGGTTCGCGGTCAACCACCTCATCATCTGCTATAGAATAGTAAACATGATGTTTTTCCGTGTAAGGATTTACATCCAGCTCAACTTCTGCTTCATTCGAGCCGTCAAGGTCTGCATGCCTGAAATAATAAGTGTTTTGAGCAGATACTTTTTGCTCAATCCAAACTTTTTTAAAAGTACCATCAGCAAGCTTCAATACAAAAAGTGAATCTCCGGTGACATTATGGGTAGTCATATCATAAGTACCCCATCCATAATCGGGATGCCCCAAAGCATGCCTTTCAAAAGCGCTGATACCCCAGTCATTTTCATGATTATACATTCCCGGCCATTGCGAAAACCCTGCCGTATCCACAGATGCCCAGTCGGCAGTATCTCCGTTTGGGTAGGTCTTCAGTACTGCGCCGTTTCCATCATTAATAAAAATGGCAGAGCTAAAGGCCTCTGTCCTGAAGGCTATATCCCATTCCTGTGCATCTTCCATCGAATACATTCCATTTTCCATAGAATAATACACATCATTTTCGTAGCCTGAACCCATATAAACAGAATCTGTTTCCTGGCTTTCAGAAGTGAAGGAATAAAATAAAAGAAATATTAGTATTAATGTAAAATGTCTCATTTTATAAAAGTTTGATGATTATTAAATCGAATTTTCTATGCAACATCAGTTAATGCATCTGATTTTAAAAATACCTTGCTTAGTTGTTTATTGCCAAACCCCGAAAACCGAACTAAAAACCGGTCAGAATAAACGGCAATATGTAAAAAGCTCCCTCTGTAAATTGCTTTGTCTAAAACAGCCAAACAATAAAAGAGTTTAATCAATAAACTGTCGAATCTACAAAGCCAAAAACCGTTGGCCTGACCATACTAACCTGTAATCAGGAAGTAACAAATATCGTCTTCCGGTAGTGCATGCCAAGTTTAATACAATTTTATTTTTATTTAGACTAATTCTACTTTGCAAAAGTACAAAAGAGCAAGAATGGTGCGCAACTTAGCACACCATTTTGCTGCTGAATTTGGCTTATTACAGCTTTTAGCTACCCTTTGAGCTTAAGTCCGAAATAAAACATGCGCGGCATGGCCGGCCCGTAAATATAACCGGCATCCCTGTCAATTCCGGCGTCAAAGTCAGATTGATATTCATTTAAAATGTTTTTTACACCCCCAAACAGCTCAACAAAGCTGGTCTTTACCGGCACACGATACTGCAGGCGAATACCCAGGTCAAAAAAGTCCGGACTTTCTTCAATGACAGTATACTCTGTATCCGGATTTATCAGGTGCGGCACTTCCATTTTACCGGTATAAGTCCCATTCAGGGTGACCCCCCAATCATCCCGGGCGTAATTCCACACAAAATACCCGTAATTATCAGGTGTTCTGAGTATGTTTTTGCTTTCGGTTTTCGCACTACCATCTTCGGCTTCCCACAACGTTTCCTTTTCTTTGTTTTTAGAGCGCTGAAGCGTCCACCCAATTGTAAAATCAGAGTTTTCTGATGAAGCAAGTTTCCCTTCAATATTTACTCCATAAACCTCTGCCCCACTTCCGTTTGTGCGGTATAGCTCAGCATTCCCCTGGCTATTCACCTGAATTTCCTTAACAAACTGATCGTTCAGATTCGTATAAAAACCTTCCAGCAAAATATAACTCTGCCATTTACCTATCAAGCCTGAATTATCAATAGAAAGGCTGTAACTTTCTGAGCGCTCGGCTTCAAGACCGGGATCGTTTACTGTACGCACTGCCTGAGCTCCAGACACCTCAATATGCAAATCCTCGTCAAAAACCTGTGGGGCTCTGAATCCGTGAGCATAAGTAAGCCGCAATTGACTGGAGGATGTGATATCCATCAAAATATTCATACGCGGATTCACGATAATATTATCCATTAAACTGTGTTTATCCGCACGCAATCCGGCACGTAATTTAAGTACGTCTAAATCCCATTCACTCTCAAAAAACGTCCCTACATTATGGATTTGCTGCTGCGTGATGGGTAATGTTCTATCTGTTAGCAGTTTTTCATCGTCTAAATCGGAGAACCGATATTCTATTCCTCCCAAAAGTGTAGCTTTAGAAAAAAGAAATTTATCAAAATAACCCGTATATTGGGTTCCTGATACATTCGTTAACTCTTTTGTTAAACCGTATGCATTCTCATCTTGCTCGGCACCATAATAAGTTTCACGATCCACATGCTGAAGGCTGTTATACAATGATATCTCATGCTTTAAATCATCGCTCAACCAGTCAAATGTAAAAGAACCGCCATTAACTTTACTTCTTGCCTGCTCAGCAATATCCGCAAAATGCGGTTGAAGATCAAATTTATTACCGCCCCGGCGATATTCTCCTAAATGATGGAATTCCAAAGAAAACTTGTTTTGCTGATCCAAGCGGTGAAACGCGCGCATCCCAAAACTGGTGGAATTCATCTCAGACAGTTCAGAAAAGTTATCCGGAGTATCCGCCACGCCATCGCCTGTGGCATCCCAATAATCCCCGGGATTGGCATTATAAGCGTCTCTGCTTCGGTGTTGAGCAAAAAGAAACATACCTGTATTGTGGTCGTCAGAAGTAATAGAAGTATTAAACGACAATACATTGTCATGCACCCCTTCTTCAAGCGTTCCACGCGTTGCAGCAGCTTCATAACTATTGCTTACGGGTTCTTTTGTGATTATATTTACTGTTCCTGCAATGGCATTTGATCCATACAGCACAGAACCTCCTCCTCTTACAACCTCAACGCGCTCAACCATCTCAGAAGGAATATGCTCCAGGCCATATACCCCACTCAAAGCGCTCATTACCGGATGTCCATCTATCAAAAGCTGTGTATAGGGACCCTCCATCCCATTCATCCGCAATTGCGTAAATCCACAATTCTGACAATTGTTTTCAACGCGCAGTCCCGGCTGAAAATTCAACCCTTCGGCAATGTTAGCCGATTGTGTTTTTTGCAACATTTTGCCATCCAATACATTTACAACACTTGTAGCATCCTTGCGGCTGATTTCGTTACGATTGGCCGTAACGACAATTCCTTCAGCTTCAATGTAATCCGGAGACAAATCAAAATTAATTTCTCGTGTAACTTCTTTTTTGAAGTTTACTTTTGTTTCTTCCGACTTATAACCAATCGACTGTGCTCTGAGGGTATACTCTCCTTCGGGCAAATCCACAAGCATGTAATGACCGGTCGCGTCCGTTGCTGTACCCAATTTAGTTCCCCTAATAATAATGTTTACGTAAGGAACGTGTTCTCCTGTTTTTGCATCAAGAACATGCCCTACTATGTTGGCATCAGACCTGTTTTTCTCTGGAATATTATCCTTTAAACCTTTATTTTCAACAGAAATATCGTGTTGTTGAAAGGATTCCTGCGCTGATAAATAACATGTTAATATCAGGTTTATGGCGATAATAAGAATGGTTTTATACATCAGTTTTTGTTTTAAAGTAATACTCAATATTTGTTTGTACGCTTTGTATCAATTTCATCAAGCAAAACTACTTCGTAAAGCAAAATGCGTGTATCCCCATTATTAGGTATTTTTAACATCTGTTTAAGATAT
Organism: uncultured Bacteroidales bacterium; assembly: GCA_964465045.1. Taxonomy (GTDB): domain Bacteria; phylum Bacteroidota; class Bacteroidia; order Bacteroidales; family JAIPAH01; genus JAIPAH01. The sequence continues at coordinate 10,175 of CAYXJS010000058.1, forward strand.
TTGCATCCAAAACACTGGTTAGTTGAATATCAGGATTCTTGTTAGCAGAATAACAGAAAACAGCGTTATAAAATTCAATAGTAGTATTATCAAAAAGCATTTTATTTTAAGGAAAATGTATTTTTGCAGACTCTAAACGAATAGCATCATAAGAAATGATGAGTTAGAGTATCCTTTACAAGAAATATATAGATTGATTTGGTAAATCTCTCATTATACATTACACAAATTGCATTTGCCTTTTGTCTTTAAATGGGTCAACGCTTAACTTTGTAATAATTATGCAGGTCATAGAAAAAATAAAAGATTTAAAGCAGGAAATTAAAAGCCAACGCAATCAGGGCAAAACTATAGGTTTTGTTCCAACTATGGGCGCTTTGCATGATGGCCATCTCTACCTGGTAGATTGCGCTGCTCAAGAAAATGACATTGTAGTTGTAAGCGTTTTTGTAAACCCTATCCAATTTAATAATCCTGAAGATCTAAAAAAATACCCCCGCAATCTTGAAAAAGATGCAGAATTGCTTTCCCGTCACAACACAGATTATATTTTTGCTCCTGATGCAGATGAAATGTATCCCGGCAAGGTAACCAAAACATATGACTTTGGTATGCTTGACAAAGTAATGGAAGGTAAATTCAGGCCGGGGCATTTTAATGGTGTAGCAGTAGTAGTGCATCGTCTGTTTAATATTGTTGAACCTGATAAGGCTTATTTTGGCGAAAAAGATTTTCAGCAGCTCGCTGTTATTCGTCAGCTCGTAAAGCAAGAAAATATACCAATTGTAATCAAAGGCTGTAAGATTATCAGAGAAGAAAACGGGCTTGCTATGAGCTCGAGGAATCAACGGCTCTCAGCGGAATCGCATGAAAAAGCAGCCCAGATTTACAAAACGCTTAAAAAAGCAGTAGAGTTGAGTAAAAACCAAACAGTTCCGCAAGTCAAACGTTTTGTTGAAAATGAACTTAATAAAATCCGTATTGATACGGAATATTTTGAAATTGTTGACAGTGAAACGTTGCAGCCAATCAAAGACTGGCAGGAAACAAAAAATCCACGCGGATGTATCGCTGCATACATCGATGATGTGAGATTAATTGATAATATTGCATTTTAATATTTAAGAACAAAAAGGAGCCAAACAATGCAAATCGAAGTGCTGAAGTCCAAAATACATCGAGCCACCATAACGCAGGCCGACCTGCATTATATCGGAAGCATCACTTTAGATGAAGACCTGATGGATGCTGCCAATCTTATAGAATTTGAAAAAGTTCAGGTATTGAACATCAATAACGGAGAGCGGCTTGACACATACGTAATTAAAGGAGAAAGAGGCACCGGCCAAATTTCATTAAACGGTGCCGCTGCCAGAAAAGCAGTCCCAGGCGACCTGATTATCATAGCTTCATATGCTGCAATTGATTTCTCAGAAGCCAAAACATTCAAACCTAAAGTCATTTTCCCTGACGGGGATAATAAAATTTAACCTTTTTGAAGAAGCATATAGGTTCAATATTAAAAGTACTGTTCTTTCTTGGGTTAGGCATCTTTTTTATATGGCTTTTCGTCAGAAACCTAACCCCTCAACAAAAAAAGGACATCGTAGACTCGTTTATGAAGGCGGATTTTATCTGGTTTTACCTGTCTATGATTGTTGGTATTGCCAGCCATGTATTCCGGTCGCTACGCTGGAAGATGCTGTTGAAACCTATGGGTTATCAGCCAAAAAACATCAATATCATCATGGCCGTGTTCATAGGTTACCTGGCTAACCTTGCGCTGCCAAGGCTTGGCGAAGTAAGCCGGTGCGGAGCGCTGGCACGCTATGAAAAAATTCCAATGAGCAAAAGTTTTGGCACGGTGATTACTGAAAGAGCCATTGACTTACTTACTCTTATCTTAGCTTTTACCATTACCATTATCATCAACCTCGATCGTTTGCAACAGTATTTTACAATCAAAATATTAAACCCGTTGCAAACTAAAATAGATGCTCTTCCTAACCCTGATATTTTGTTTTACATCATTGCCTGTATGTTGATTGCTCTTCTCATCATACTTTTTCGCTTGCGCAAAAGATTTCAACACACCTATTTCTATATTAAACTTAAAGAAATGATCAGAGGCTTTTGGGAAGGACTTATTTCACTGAAAAACATGGACAAACCCTGGCTGTTCGTTCTTTATACACTATCAATATGGGCCTCATACTGGATGATGACGCATGTTGTTTTCTACTCACTGCAGGAAACGGCTGGGCTAAACCTCAATGCCAGCTTGATTGTATTGATGTTCGGCTCCATTGGTATCATTGTAGTGCAGGGAGGAATTGGCATTTACCCTGCTATTGTAGCTGAAACACTTGCCCTGTATAATATAGACCCTTCTCCTGGATATGCCATGGGATGGCTTTTATGGACAGCGCAGCAACTTATGATTGTGGTACTGGGCTCAGCTTCTTTTGGCCTTCTTCCATTGTTGAACAAAAAAAAGAGAACAAATCATGAAACTGACAAAAGAGATTATTCAATCTAAAATCCTTGATAAGGAAAGCCTGCCACCTGTTTTGGCAAGATTACGCTTTCGCGGGATGAAAATTGTGTTCACCAACGGTTGCTTCGATATACTGCACCACGGACATATCGACTACCTTTCCAAAGCAAAAGACCTGGGAAATATCCTGATGTTAGGCCTGAATACAGACAGCTCTATAAAGCAAATCAAAGGCAATATGCGCCCTGTGCAGGATGAAGAAAGCCGCAAGTTTGTAATGGCTTCAATCCATTTTGTGGATTATGTTATCCCTTTCAGTGAGGAGACACCATATAATCTGATCAAAACCATTCAACCGGATGTTTTGGTGAAAGGCGCAGATTATAAAAAAGAAGAAATTGCCGGATACGACATCGTGGAAGATAAAAGTGGTAAAATTGTTACTGTTGATTTACTGGAAGGGTATTCCACATCCTCCATTATCGAAAAAATAAAACAAAGCTGATTGTGGCTAAAGTACAAACCCGGTTTTATTGTCAGAATTGCGGAGCACATTCCTCCCAATGGATTGGGAAATGTCCTTCATGCGGCAAATGGAATACCTATGTAGAAGAAAGGATAGAAAAAACCAAAAACACTGCTTCGACTGCAAAAGCAGGTAAACCAGCAAAATCCATTCCTCGAAAGATCAGTGAGGTAAATTATAGCAAAGAAAAGCGCCTGTTTCTAAAAAGTACAGAACTGAATCGCGTTCTGGGCGGTGGGCTTGTTTACGGCAGTGTTGTGCTGGTTGGAGGCGAGCCTGGTATCGGCAAATCAACATTACTGTTGCAAATGTCCGTTGCCCTGACACAAAACAAAGTCTTGTATATATCCGGTGAAGAGAGTGAAGAGCAAATCAGAATGCGTGCCGAACGCATAGGCTATTACAATTCTGAATGCTATATTTATGCTGAAACAGAATTGGATAGCATAATAGAACAAATCCAATCACTCGCTCCCGATATTGTCATTGTCGATTCAGTCCAGACGCTTCACTCAGCAGCTTTAGAATCCGCTGCCGGCACCGTATCGCAAATAAGGGAGTGCGCCTCAGAACTGCAGCAATATGCCAAATCCCTGAACATACCCATCTTTTTAGTCGGACACATCACCAAAGAGGGCAGCCTTGCCGGACCAAAAATTCTGGAACATATGGTAGATACGGTATTGCAATTTGAAGGCGACCCGAACTATGGCTACCGCATTTTACGCACGCTCAAAAACCGCTTTGGCTCTACTTCAGAATTAGGTATCTTTGAGATGGATAGTTCAGGTCTCAGAGAGGTAACTAATCCATCAGAGATTCTGCTCTCTCAACAAAATCAAAACCTCAGCGGTGTTGCTATATCAGCAACTGTTGAGGGAATCAGGCCAATACTCATTGAAGTTCAGGCGCTGGTATCTTCTGCCGCATACGGCACTCCGCAACGCTCTGCTACCGGATTTGATGTCAAAAGGCTTAACATGCTTCTTGCGGTTTTAGAAAAACGCAATGGCTTTAAGCTATATGCTAAAGATGTGTTTCTGAATATTGCAGGAGGACTGAAAGTAAATGATCCGGCCATTGATTTGGGTGTTATTGCCGCTGTTCTTTCTTCTAACGAAGACCTGCCTTTGAATAACAACATTTGTTTTGCAGCGGAAGTAGGCCTCTCAGGAGAAATAAGGAGCGTAAATAAACTTGAACAGAGAATCAAAGAAGCAGACAAATTAGGTTTTGAAAGAATTTACATTTCAAAGCAAAACAGCAAAACGATTAAAAGCATTGCGCCGGATATAGACATCGTTCAAGTTAAGTCAGTTAGAGACCTGTATCTTCATCTATTCAGTTGATTAAATTCCTTTTCGGAAATTATTTCAACTTTTAACGTAAGAATAGCATATGAATCAAATTTTTATTTCTATCTTTGCACCCGCTTTAAAAGGAAGCGTTCTTTACATACTTCTCCGG